>JAYUTD010000403.1:0-24245 GCA_043755305.1 Saprospiraceae bacterium | reverse complement strand
CAACCCAATACGTTTTGCATTTTATACCAAAATGATTATTGGCCAAAGTTGCCAGTTTACTCAACCCATAATTGGACTCATGTAAGCCTTGGGCAAGTATAATGCTTGCAGGAATTCCACTTCTGTGCATTTCGACTACAGCCAATTCTTTAAAATTTTCTATATAATTTTCCGCCAATTCATCTTCTATTGGTCTACAGAATGATGAACAAGAAATTATTATTATACCCAAAAGACTTACTCTCAATATCAGACTCATTATTAACGATACTTACTTAGTTCTTTCTGCTAATCCAAAAGTTATGCCAATTTCTTGTTTTTTACGCTGAAACCCGAACTGTATTTGTGTCCATTAAGTAAATAATACAGATCATTTGCCTTATAATCAAATAATTGTTTTTACATTAGCCTTAAATAATTCAATTTATGAAGAAATACATTATTTGGTTGTTCATTGCGCTACCCTTTATCATTCAGTTGTTTAGATCTTCTCCAAGCAACATTTCCAACGACAATACGTACCATGCTTCTAACAAATATCCAATAAGTAACGAACTTTCAATAGTACTGAAAGACGCTTGTTACGATTGCCATAGTAACCTGACTGTATATCCAAAATATTTCAACTATCAACCCATGGGCTGGTTTCTGGCCAGCCATGTAAAAAACGGACGAAGAGAATTGAATTTTTCTGAATTTACTAAAAAGCGAATTGCTGTACAAAACCATAAGTTGGAAGAAATCATTGAAATGACAGAAGAGGAAAAGATGCCTATAGCTTCATACACCTATTTTGGTCTTCATCCTGAAGCTAAGCTAAGTAAGACTCAGAGAAAACTAATCATAGATTGGGCAAAAGCAGCCAGGGATACCATTCAGCACAATTATCCTGCTGATAGCCTTAAATTGAAGCGTTAATCAACCCTAATTTCTATTGCTCCAATTTAAATCAACAAAATTGGAGAATTTGTTAGTAAAAATGGTAAATCGATGTAAGACAATGTCTTATAATTTATTATTTTCTAATTATATGGTTAGCGCTAGTTTTGGGTCTATTTCAATGATATAAAACAGATTATTTTTTTAATTTTGCACTCTTTAATCAATAACTGGTTAATAAAATATAAATAAAATGAAGTTTGAAGTTTCGTCATCTGAATTATTAAAAAATCTTGCAGTTGCTTCAGGAGTTATAGCACCAAGTCCTGTTTTACCTATCACAGAAGATTTTCTATTTGATTTAAAGAAAAATGTGCTTAACATCAGAGCAACCAATATTGAAAATAGTGTCATCACAAAAATGAATGTCAATGGCATGAAAAATGGTGAAATAGCTATTTCTGCAAAAATGCTGTTGGAAACGTTAAAAGCATTGCCGGATCAGCCTATTACTATTGGTCACGCTGAAGACGGAAATAAAAATTCTATCGAGATAATTTCCAGTTATGGAAAATACCAACTTGTAGGAGACAATCCGGATGATTTTCCTGTAATCAGTGAAGACGATCAGATGCAAACTTTTTCATTTGATTGTCAAAAATTATCTATTGCATTAAGTAAAACAATTTTTGCTGTAAGCAATGATGAAATGAGGCTTGCAATGACTGGT
Source organism: Saprospiraceae bacterium (assembly GCA_043755305.1). Taxonomy (GTDB): domain Bacteria; phylum Bacteroidota; class Bacteroidia; order Chitinophagales; family Saprospiraceae; genus JADKBO01. The sequence goes on along the minus strand of JAYUTD010000403.1, from coordinate 22,636 downwards.
GTGCTTATGATGATTGATTATAACAAAGTGATCTTTGTGGCGACCGATGCACATAAGCTCGTCAAATATACTTTCGGCAATGTCAATACAGAAATTTCTGAGTCCATCATTTTATCAAAAAAACTTATAACTTTATTAAAAAGTGCATTGCCGGGTCATGGCATCGTGGACATTAGTTTCAATAGAAAAAATGCGGTTTTTACTTTTGGAGAAACTAAGATTATATCAAAACTTATCGAAGCCAAGTATCCTGATTACAATGCGGTGATACCAGTAGAAAATCCAAATGAGCTTACTGCCAATAAAAAAGACTTACAAAATTCACTAAAAAGGATTGGTATATATGCCAATAAATCAACCAACCAGGTTATCCTAAATATGGCTGAAAATAGCCTTACTGCTTCTGCTCAGGACATTGACTTTTCGAATGAAGCCGTTGAGCAATTGGCTTGTAGATATGTAGGAGAACCAATGAGCATGGGTTTTAACTCTAAGATTTTTGTAGAATTGCTCAATAACATTGATACAGAAGAGATGATCATGCAGCTTTCTACACCAAGCAGAGCAGGTATATTGGTGCCTTCTGAGCAAGAGCCTGACGAACACATTATGATGCTGATTATGCCTGTTCTTTCAGGTTATTAATGATGAGCAAGCGAAAGAAAATAGGTCTTTTCTTTGGCTCCTTCAACCCTGTGCACGTTGGTCACATGATCATTGCCAATTTCATGGTGGTAAATGGCAGCGTTGAAGAAGTCTGGATGGTGGTAAGTCCGCACAATCCTCTTAAGGATAAGTCCAGCCTTGCCAATGACCACGACAGATTGCACCTAGTAAATCTGGCCATAGGCAACAATGTCAGAATCAAAGCCTCCAATGTTGAGTTTTCGCTGCCCAAGCCTTCCTATACTATTGACACACTTGCTTATCTTGTTGAAAAACATCCCACTTATGATTTTCATTTGATCATGGGTGGAGACAATCTGGCGACCATAGACAAGTGGAAAAATTATGAAAAATTATTGGCCGAGTTTAAAGTCTTGGTTTACAGTAGACCAAATTATGACTTAAATACAAAAATCAATCCTACCAATGTCACTATTGTAGAAGCACCATTGCTGGACATTTCGGCTAGCTACATAAGAGCATGTATAAAACAAAAAAAATCAATCCAATACCTTGTACCAGATGATGTATTTAAATATTTGGAAAATTCTATCATGTATGCTTAATCCCTAGTCTTTACCAAAATAGCCCTTACTCTCCACCCTTCCTGAAAAGAAATTTAAAAACAACACTACAAAAAGCAGCAGTATGATGGACTGTAGACCAACCATAGCCTTGCCAAAGGTATCGATGGGAAAGTAGTCTCCATAGCCTATTGATGTAGAAGTCACACAGCTAAAATAGATGGGATCAAACCAGGAGGTGAATGGTTTGTTCATCACCGCTGCCCTGGAATAAATAATGGCAAAACCAAATATTATTTCGAAGTAATTGAATAGCAACAAAAGCATAGACCGACCATAAGACCTGGGTTTGTGAAACAAGTCGGAGGCAAATATCAATGTAGGTACGTACAGCAAGGTTTCGACCATAAACCACACCACGATACCAAACAAAATATTGTTGTCCATGACCTGAAAATATAAAATAATAAGCGGAAAGAAGGTTTTAAACAATACAAAAAAATCGATAGCCAGATTTCTTTTAATTTCATTTTTACTTCCAAACAACTCTTTGATGTATGCTCCGGCAAAAAACAATTGGCTCGAAGCAAGAAGCAATCGCACTATTTTTTCTATGCCTATGTCATTCCTGTGCTCGTTGTTCCATATGGCTTTTATGTTATATATTTTACGTTGCAACGGAGTCAATTCCGTATGCACACTGTCGCTCAAATCATGGTGCCCGACCAATAATTTCTTAAGTACTTTCATCATTTTTTCCACTTTATGTTACATCCACCAGATGGGTATTGAATCACAGGACCCTGCTTGCCATCAAGCATCAAGTCCAGTGCCTCTCTGAGATCTTTGCCTGTCAAAGGTTTGTCGTTTTTAGGCCTTGAGTCATCCAGCCTGCCTCTGTAATACAGTTTATCTTCTTTGTCAAAGACATAGATGTCAGGCGTACAGGCAGCATCATAGGTTTTTGCTACCTGCTGATCTTCATCGTACAAATAAGGAAAAGAGTATCTAAGAACTTTCGCAACTATACCCATTTTATCAGGGCTGTCATCCGGATAATTTTCTGCATCATTGGAGCTGATGGCTACACACTTGATGCCTTTTGGTGCATAGTCTTTGGCTATCTTTACAAGTTCGCTGTTTACGTGGATGACATAGGGACAATGATTGCATAAAAACAGTACAATGGTGCCCGCTGTTCCTTTACTTGCTTCAAAGGTCATGTCCTGCCCACTAACTGTATCAGGGAGGCAAAAATAAGGTGCTTTAGTGCCTAAAGGCAGCATATTGGACTCTGTAAATGCCATAATTCTTTGTTGTAAAAAAGTTAAATAATTAATACCATTAGGAAAGCTACATGGTAGTCACAAAGCTAAGTCGTATATTCGAGTTTTTATAATACTATTGAAATGAAATGAGCACATGAAGTTTGACACTTTAAAATTTCTCCTACTTTATCTTTTATTGTGTGTTTTCAATACATCCAACGCCCAGGAATATTTACAACTGGAGACCATCAATGACCCACAGACCCAGAAATACGCCCTGGGGGAAACCATCCTCATAAAGCGAAGCAACAGTGAAGAGTGGGAAAAAATCAGACTGGGTAAATTTTTATATACAGAAAATACCATTGTCTATGATGGAGGTTTTCTAAAGCTTGAAGATATCCAACTTATCCGTGAAACACGACCTGCTGTTAATGTATTGTCAAAAATGCTGATGACCTTTGGCGGTGCATGGTTGGTCTACGGCTTGCTCAGTGGCCAACTGGACAAAGATGCAGTTTCCGGATACACAGATCTTGCCATAGGCACATCCGCTTTGGCTCTGGGCTGGGGTGTGGGTAAGGCATTTTATAAGCGCGATTATAAAATGGGGTCAAGGTATCGGCTGAGATTGATTGACTTGAGGATGAATCCACCAAAAGATTAAATTATATAGTTCGATTAAGCATGCAATACTTTATACTCTATATCTTTTACAGTATTAACCTACTTTTGTTTACCAACTTTTTGGCACTAAATAAAGGCTTAGCAAATACCTATACTATATTTCTTGCTTCCATTTTGATGGTCTCTTTTGTGGTTTTCTATCGGCACTTTTTACCAAAGTGGAAAGTTTGACTTGGGTTATTACCTCTGGCACTTGACTACCTTTTTGTTGCTAATACAACAGAGATGGTGTTCAACCCGGTGCTGCCTTCATTGATCTCAATCAGTATTGTACTGTATTTGAAATTTGAATATAAGCACCTTTTTTATTTAATACTTACTTATGCAATCTCTGCTATGGTTGCTTTTTACTTATACCCTTACTGCCAGACTTCTAAAGTCAAAAACAAATTGATTACACATCAAATTTACGACTATCCATTCACCTCTCAATATGGTACATCTTTCAATACTTCAAAGAATAAATGTGTCATAATCGAAACTTATGGTAAAAAATGTGGCCAATGCATTGAAGCTATGAGAGATTTAGGCAATTTTTTTGTGGCGATGGAAAAAAAATACAATGTCCGGCAGGAATATGTACATATTGGAAAAATGAGTGAAAATGATGAAAAAAACTTGCGCTCCCTGAACGCAATCCACAAAGATTCATTGTATCAGGACACCTCCAAATTATATTATAAAAATACACAGATGGTGGGTTTTCCTTACTTCAATTTTTATGACAAAAATGGCCAATATATAGAAAGCATCGAAGGCTATAAAAAAGAATTTAAAACCTTATACCAAAAAAGAATTGAAGCATTTCTTTCCTGCAACTGTAAAAAGTAATTATTTTATTTAACTTCCTTTCATTATTTTTATTTCATATTTGCCACGAATACACGAAGTCAAGCGCTTATTTGTGCATTCGTGGCAATTAGATTCATGCTACATCAATTATATTTTAAATAATTTACTTATTCCCCATAAAACAAGTAATTTTGATCATTTAACAACAGATTCTACAACTATGACTTTAGGAGAGTTTTTCAACCAATGTTCAGAACACCCCAATAACCTTTTGCTGTTTTTTGTTTTGTTGCCCTTTGCCGCTTTATTGGCAATGGTATTTGGCAAAAACGAAGGGCATCTTTCTCCCTGGAGAGAGTTGTACTCACTGTTGGTATACCTGTCCTGCATACCGGGAATTTTTGCCATCACACTTAGCATTTATATGTTTTTCTTTGAGCGGGGCAGCATCATGAATGCCAATATATACACTCAAATCCTGCCCATAATTTCGATGATGGCCACGCTGTGGCTTATCAGAAAAAATGTGGACTTTGACCAAGTACCAGGCTTTGATAAAATTGGCAGCCTAATTTTCTTTTTGACCATATTGATCATTTTATTATGGATTCTTGAAAAAACCAATATTTACGTATTCACCTATATGCCTTTTTTGCAATTTGCACTGCTGTTTGCTGGATTGATTGTATTATTGCGGTTTGGGGTAAAGCGGATTTTCGGATAGTGATTTTTTAAAAACTGGTTTTTACATGTACATTGAAAAACCGGCCAAGCATCAATGACTGATTGCCTGTGACAATAGGCATGGAATTTTTCTTTTCTTCAAAACTACCGGTTTGCTGTATAAATTTCACGTTGCTGTTATTGGTGATGTTGTTAATAGATACACCCAGATTTACTTTAAATGGCTTGGTTAGTATCGTATAATTGGCGGCAACATCCACACTGATGTAATCTGGTAAATATTCGATGACATCACGTCTTGCCAATTCATTTTTACCCTTCTCTGGTCTGGTCAAATTATAACTAATGTAAGGCGAACCAGACATAAACGCAAGATTTGTACCCAGACTTAGTCTGCCCATAGAAAATGAATTGTTGATACTTATTGCATGACGTCTGTCTGTGGGTGATGGTATTTCCTGATTCCTGTAGATGCCTGAAAATGTTTGTACACTTTTGCTTAGTGTATAGTTGATATTACTTTGCCAATTATTGTACTTATAGTTTACCATAAAGTCAATACCCATTATATTATTGGTGCCAGTGAAAAATTTGTACCCAATTACATTTGGAGGTGGCGGTGGGTTTTGGTTTTTATCTTTAGGAAACCCGGTTACAATATTGGTGAAAAGTTGATTTCCTGTATTATTGTATTTATAGGCTTCTACATCAAATGTAAAACCATTTTTTTGGAACCTTACTCCAACCATAAAATGATGCCCTTTTTGTACCGGTAAAGTGTCGTTTGATAGATAATAGTAATTCAAATTTTGAGAAAACCTTGCTTCGAAGTCCATCAAATTGAGGTTTTGTACCCTATAAGCATAAGAAGATTTTAGAGATACATCGGTCGAAATTTTACGACTTAAACAAATATATGGTTCAAAATAAATTTTATCCAATGTTGAAAATCGGGTTACTTTTGCACCTGCTTTTATAGTGTAATCCGCCTTGAGTACATTGAACTCTTCAAATATACTTGACTGCAATGCGCTTTGCTTCAGGTCGGCTATTTTACGCTCATTCTCCCTGCCATTAAAGTCAAGCGACACTTCTTTGAGGAATATACCAGACACAAAATTGTACGCTTTATTAATACTATAAGCTATGCTGGTACTAATTCCCTTAGTACTTACTCCCTGAGTTTGGGTATAAGTGTCATCAAATTCGCTGTATCTCCCATCAACCACTTTTTGCGTATTCGCTTCTAAGTTGAATGTATCTTTGTATTCATATATATGCGCATCGGTGGACCATAAAATCTTTTCTGAGAGCATAGTTTCATTGCTCAAAGACAAAGCCCTATGCTTGTTCTTTTGTCTGTTAAAATAGTTTTGAGTAATTTCTACACTTTGGTTGCCACCTATTAAGAAGGAATTTTTGTTTTCCCATTGCAATCTATCTTCATCAAAATTTCCCAATCCATTAATACTTATTTTTCCACTCTTTCCATAAGTATAATTCATTTGAAAATTCATATCATTAAAGGATGCTTCCGGTATATTGGACACTATGCCGTTACCCAAAACACTATTTGTTTTCAACTGAAATAGGTTCTTTTCCAATATCCCGTGTTTGTTGAGGTTGATGTATGATTTTCTGGCGCCAAGATTAAAGGAGAAGTGCTTTGTTTTGACAAATCCTGCTAACCCTGAATAAAGTAGGTTGCTTGTAGTATTCAATCCAATTTTTTTACTTTCATTGATTGAAGAAGTATATTTGACCAAACCTCCCAAAGCGTTTCCATATTGAGAAGGAAAAACGTTTTTATAAACATCAATTTCATTAAAATACAATTCGTTGAAATTGCTTATAGTATTGTAATAATGGCCAGTCTTCAATACCGGAATATTATTTACCACTGACAATGTTTTATCTTGCCTCATATTGCGTATCAAGATTTGAGCATTATCCGTCCTACTGACCCCTGGAATACTAAGTTGTATCGTTCGTGCAAGATCAGTGGAATTTATACGCATGAGCTTATAGCTGCTATAGTCAGGCATGAAGTTGGCACTCGTAAAATCAATTTTTTGAATAGGGGCAGCTATAATTGTCACTTGCTTTATCTCTGTTTGTTTCTCAACCAATGATATATTTATTGGTCGCCCCGTATTTTCTATTTTCTGGTTTTCATAACCTAAGAAAGAAACCTCCATCTGATGGTTACCTTCTTCACTTACTTTAATGCTAAACCTGCCCTCCTCATCTGTACTTGTCCCATTGCTCATGTCTGTGAGATATACTGACGCATAAGCAATAGGCTGACCAGATTTATTGTCAAAAATCCTTCCTTTGATTGTCTTGGTTTTGACGGTAGGCACATTTGCCTTTCTCAATAAAATATAATTGTCATTTATAACGTAATAGTCCAGGCCAATTTTAGCCAGCAATGCATAGACTTCATCCACGGAAGTAGGGTTTTGGTTAATGGACATGTTATAATTGAGCAAAGATGGATCAATAGCCACATCAATTTTTAGGTCTCTGGCTATCTTTTTAATAAAGCCGTGGAGGTCAGATTGCGCAAGCGTGCTAACCGAAAACAGGCTACATATAATGAAGAGAAAGACCTTCATCTATTTATTGTTCTTTTCAACTGTGATTTGGTCTCCTTCCATTGAATAAGTTAAATGCAATGGCCAGGTCAAACTTATCATAGCTTTTTCAATATCATTTTTAACAATCGCTCCCGTATACTTTTGGCCATTTAAAATACTGTCGTGAATCAATATATCAATTTTATATATATTTTCTACCTCCTTGATTACTTCAGCTAAGTTTGCATTTTCAAACTTTACAATGCCTCCAACCCATAATGGCATTTCATCTTTTAAATCAATGAATACTTTATTTGCAGGTTGTTTGAAGTCTGATTTTTCATTTGGCAACAATAATACACTTTTCCCCATATAATTTACAGCGACTTTGCCGGTATAACAAGTTACCACAAAATTATCGGCTTCCTCTACCACATTAAAGCTGGTGCCCAATACTTTTACTTCACCATGTTGTGATTTTACGATAAACTGGTTTCCTTTTTCCACATCAAAAAAAGCTTGCCCTTTAAGTTTTAACGTTCTGTTTTCATTAAATGAATTTTTATCAAAAACAATTGAGGACTTACTATCCAAATAGATGTAGGAATTGTCCGGCAATACATACTCGCTGGTTTCGGCAGTATTATTTATAACCATTTCACTTTCATTCTTCTTTTCACTTTTGTTAAATGGCATAACGATCAATACCAAAGTAATACACGCTGCTACTGCAGTCACGCTAAACATAAGTCTTCGTATATTGGAATGTCGTCTTTTAGTGATCCTATAAGAAATATTATCCCACACTGATGATTTTTTTTCTTTTGTGATGGGGTATTCCTTAGTGTTTTGTAACTCTAATACAAGCTCTTTTGCTTCCTGTACTTCTCTTTGTTTGCTTGTGTTTTTAGTAACCCAATCCCGCCATGATTCATCATTACTTCCGACAGTTACCCAATCGATGAAAGCTTCGTCACAAGCAAAATCTTCTGTAGAATAATTTATGTATGTGTTGTCCATGTGTAATAAAAATTATTTATTAAATAACTCATCAAGATAGTTGTCTTTTGACAACTTATTATAATTAAATGTGCAAGCATCTTTACTGCCATGCATAATGCTAATGCAGTTGCCTTCGCTGTCTTTCGTGTCCAAGTGATTTCTTTTTAAAAAACAATGCCCAAGTTCGTGGAATAAATAAAACTCTTTTTCTGTATCTGTTGCCTCCTTCCAATAGGCTATGTCTACACTAATTGTTGAGGATTGACCCGTGTATTTTTTACATTGTGCGATCACATTGCTTCCTATGATATTAACAATTTCTGTTGAAATCTTAGCTCGATAGGGGTCAAAATCAATACCTCTTTTCCTTGCTTCGGTTTTAAAAGAATCGAAATAAGGTACAAATTCTTCATTGATAACAACTTCGTCATCATCTAAAGCGCAACTTGTAAAAAAAAATGCAAGCAGAATGTATAAATATTGAGGTTTCATGAAAATTGAACTATTATAGTTTTAATATAAAACGAAGTGCTATTAGCTTTGTACTCAATAAAATAAGACAATTATAAGTAAGATTATCTCTTTTCGCAAAACAACCATTGCTCTGTGTGCCAGATTCCTGACAGATTGGTAATTTATCCCTAATAAATCGCCAATTTCTTCATACGATACGTTTTTCGTATATTTAAGGTAGATGATTTCTTTTTGCTTGCTTGTAAGTTTTTGCATTGCCTGGCTCAGTTTCTCATTATTAATAGCGGTAGTCTCAAATTGTATAATTTCATCTTCCATGGAATCAATGCTGCTATTGACTTTTGATAGGTCAGCCTCTGTATTTAACCGCTTATTTCTTCGATAAAAATCAATCAGTCTGTTTTTGAAGGCCTTTAACAGGTAAGCCTTTACTGAAACAGGAGTAGATAGTTTTTGCCTATTTTCCCATATATGAACAAATAAATCCTGAATTTGATCCAAAATTAAGTCCTCATCCTGGGTCATGTGTTTGCCATAATTGAAAAGGAATTCAACATTTTCTTCATATATGGTGGCAAGCGATTGCATGTCCCCTGTCTTTAGACTATCCCATAAAACCTGACTATCCACCTTTTTTTATGTATTTGTGAAAAATATTGAGTACAAAAAAATAAAAATAACATCATTAAGTCAAATATTCTTTCATTTAAATTACAAATTAATATTATGACACACAAAATTCTTAGATTATTTGCTTGCTTGCTTATCACTGTATCAATGTTTTCTTGCAACGTTGACGAATTGAGTACCTCTGAAAATTTTATCAATGATTCAACTGATAAAATTTGTACAGAGACAAGAACTGGAGACAAAGGCTGTTTTGAATTTGTATTTCCTATTACCATAGTTTTTGCAGATGCATCTACTGTTGAGGTCAACTCTTATGAAGAAATGAGGGCAGCATTTAAAACATGGAAAACTGCCAATCCATCTGTGAAAGGAAGACCATCAATTCAATTTCCATATACAGTTACAAAAGACGATGGTACTTTAGTGACCATCGAAAATGCTGAACAAATGAAAGAGCTTGTTGCCAGCTGTGGTCCTATCAAAGGTGATGGTGGAGGACCTAAAGGAGATGGCCCTAAAGGCAATGGTACTCCATGTTTTAAAATCAATTTTCCTGTTTCAGTTACAACTACCAGTAAAGGTGTAGTAGTAATAACAACAAGAGAAGAATTTAAGACTTTGCTTAAGGAATTACGCAAAACCAAAGAAAGGTTGGAATTGGTTTATCCTGTTACACTTACGCTTAAAGATGGTACTGTTGTAACTGTCAATAGTGCCGAAGAGATCAAAGCCATCAAAGATGGCTGTCGAAAAGGATAATTTTTTTTCATATATAGGTATTTTCAAAAAGAAAGGCACTGTCTGAAGAGACGGTGCCTTTTTACATTGTTCGGTTTAATAATTACTTCAACTCTTCTCTTTCACTTTTCAGATTTTATTCTATCTTCGTAATGTAATTTAATTTAAATAATATTATTTATGAATAAGCGCATTATTGTATTTTTTTATTTTTGTGTTGCTTTTGTGGTTTTAGGCTGTAAGTACAATAAGACAGAAAGCAAAAGCCCGGTAACAAAAGCCCCTTTTATATGGGAAAACGCCACTATTTACTTTATGCTTACAGATAGATTTTACAATGGTGATAAGACCAATGACTTTGCACCTCCTGCTGATGAATCTGCAGCGCCGCTCAGAGGATTCATGGGTGGAGATGTCAAAGGCATTACGCAAAAAATAAATGCCGGCTATTTTGATAGTCTTGGTGTCAATGTAATATGGATGACTCCTTTGGTAGAAAATATTACCGGATTTGTAGATGAAGGCACTGGCAGGTCTTATGGCTTTCACGGCTACTGGGCCAAAGACTGGACTGCATTTGACAAAAGAGTAGGTACCAAAGAAGACATTGCCACAATGGTGAAGACTGCACATGCCCATGGTATAAGAGTCATGATGGATATCGTCATTAACCACACCGGACCCGTGACACCAAAAGATACAAAGTGGCCAGATGAATGGGTCAAGACAGGCCCAAGATGCTTGTATAAAGGCTTCGAATCCACAATCAACTGCACTCTTGTAGACAATCTTCCTGACATTAAAACGGAAAGTACTTCAGAGGTGCAGCTTCCACCACAACTTATCGATAAATGGAAAAAAGAAGGTCGATTAGAGCAAGAAATGAAAGAACTGGATGAATTCTTCTCGACTACTAAGTATCCCAGAAGGCCTTACTATTATATAATAAAATGGACCATTGATTTGATAAAGGATTTTGGTATTGATGGCTATAGAGTGGATACCGCTAAACATACTGAACCAGAAGTATGGGTCACCTTATACAATGAAGCGAAGAAAGCATTTGCCAACTGGAAAAAAGAACATCCCGCAGAAAAGTTAGATGATTCAGATTTCTTTATAATGGGAGAAGTGTATAATTATTTTCTAAGCAATGGTCGCCTTTATGATTACAACGATAAGAAAATAGATTTCTTTGCCAATGGATTCAACTCAATAATCAACTTTGATTTTAAAGGCGATGCCAATAAATCATACGATTCCCTTTTCATGAAGTATGATACTATGTTGCATGGTCCGCTTTCTGGCAAGACTGTGCTAAACTATATTTCTTCACATGATGATGGAGGTCCATTTGATAAAGAAAGAAAACGTTCATTAGAGTCCGCTACCAAACTTTTGCTTACTCAGGGTGGTGCCCAAATTTACTACGGAGATGAAACTGCAAGAAGCTTGACTGCCCCTGCCCAAGGTGACGCCGTATTAAGATCATTTATGAATTGGGATGAAATGTACCGTGCAGATAAAAAAGAAATCCTTTCTCATTGGAGAAAAATAGGACATTTCAGAAATCAGCATCCCTCTATTGGTGCCGGACGTCATAAAAAACTAAATGATTTGCCTTATACTTTCAGCAGGTCTTTTAATAGCAATGGATACAGAGACAATGTAGTAATAGCCCTTGATGTAAACAAATATAGTGAAATCAATGTCTCTTCTTTATTAACTGACGGCGATGTAAAAGATGCCTACAGCGGTAAAATCTATAAAGCAAAAGGAGGTAAAATATTAGTTAACCCTGGTAAAATATATCTATTTGAGAAAAGTTAAATAATCAATCTATGGTACTATCCGAAGAACTTATCTACTACGCATGGTCAATGAAAGCATTTGATCATACCGACCTAAAAACAGCAGAAGGTGAAAAAATCGAAATCATAGCCTATGGCATAAGAAACTTGTCATCGGGTCCAGACTTTCTGCAAGGAAAAATAAAAATCGATGGCGTACTTTGGGCAGGCAACATCGAAATGCATGTGCTGAGTAGTGACTGGCTAAGACACAGTCACAATAAAGATGCTGCATACAACAATGTTATCCTGCACGTCGTCTATGAGGATGATTGTCGGGTCAATAATGTCCCGGTATTGGTCATGAAAGACATCGTGCATGCAAATGTATTTCATAATTACAATGCACTTATGGAATCTACAGATTGGATTCCCTGTGAAAAAATCATTGGGTATGCAAAACTTGAAAGATTCCCTATTTGGAGCAATACTCTAGCAATCGAAAGACTGGCTTCCAAAGCCGATTATATCACATCAATTCAAGCTTATCAAAATAAAAATTGGCAGCAACTTATGTACCAATGCATTGGTCGATACTTTGGTGCCACTTCAAATATGGAGGTTTTTGAAACTTTGACGGAAAGATTGCCTTTTATACTTATTTCAAAAAACAAGCATGATGCCCATGCCTTAGAAAGTTTGGTGTTTGGCATTGCAGGATTTCTGGACCAGTCTATGGATGATGAATACTTTAATAATTTAAAAACAACTTTTGCTTTTTTGAAACAAAAATATTCACTTTATCCAATGAAAAAATTGGAGTGGCGAAATTTCGGTATGTACGCTAGTGGCAGCCCAACATTTAGATTAGCCCAGTTTGCTTCATTTATTTATTATACAAACACTATTTTTGACCAATGTCTTAATGCACAATCTTGTGATGATATAAAATCTATTTTAAAGATTTCCCTTAATGGCTATTGGCTAAATCACTATTTTTTTGGTATCTCAACGAAAGCTATTAAATCCACAGAATTAACCAATGATTTCAAAGAAAGGATCATCATTAATGCCATAGTACCAGTTTTGTTTATTTATGCAAAAGAAATCGGTAATGACAGCCTTGTCGAAAGGTGTCTTGATATTTTGTCTTCTATAAAAAGTGAGTCCAACAGCATCATTGAAAAATGGATACTTTTAGGATTAAAACCTACATCTGCATTAGAATCTCAGGCTTTGATACAACTGAAAACCAGATATTGTGATACAAAATCATGTCTTATTTGTCCTGTGGGTAAAGAAATTTTGGCGAAGAGCATAGAATAGTAATTGGTTCAATAAAACTAAAATACAAATACTTATTTGGTTTTATACTAATACTGACGCATTAACCAAAATAAATTTTAACTGGCATACGTTTTGGCACAGATATAACAACAGAGAATACATTGTATTCAAAAAAATTCCTTACTTTTGCACAAATTATTGCAATGCATATTTCAAAAAACAAAGTTGTCACCCTTCATTATATTCTAAGAGAAAGCGATGACAAAGGAGAATTAATCGAAGAAACTTTTGGAGGTGACCCGTTAACTTACATTCAAGGGTTGGGTATGATGATTCCTGGATTTGAAAAAAACCTTGAAGGCAAAGTAGTAGGCGACAAGTATGCCTTTAGCCTTAGTGCAGAAGAAGGATATGGAAATATACAAGAAGAAAATTTTGTAGAAGTTCCCATTCAAAACTTTGCCGATGAGTCAGGTAATATCGATCAGGAATTGTTAGAGATTGGAGCTCCAATCAACATGACAGATGAAGATGGCAATAACTTTCAGGGATTTATTTCAGAAGTTATGGAAGATACATTAACTGTAGATTTTAATCATCCTTTTGCTGGTGTAGTGTTATACTTTAGCGGTGAAGTCATTGGTATAAGAGAGGCAACAGAAGAAGAGCTGGATCATGGACACGTCCATGGTGAAGGCGGTATAATTCATTAATCATTGTCTTTTTTGCGATGTTTGCCAAATTAAACAACCTTGCGAATTGATCTTTATACCTATTAAAATTACTTGATCTTATTTTCTGTTGACCGTCTTCTGCATCCATAAAAATGCCAAAGATCCAAAGATGAGATTGGCAAAAATTTGTACTGTAAAAAACATAAGGTTTGCATAGATAAAACCATCAGATTTATCAATGTGGTACAAGGCCAACCCTTCCATTATTAAAAAATGATAACTGCCCATACCTGCAGGCGAGGGAAAGATTATACCTAGGGTTCCAAAAACGAATACCACAAGACCGGCCGTTATGCCTAAGTGAGCAGTTGATGGGTAAGCTTTAAACATAAAAAAGGCCATTAAAAAATAGCACAGCCAGGTAGCCATGGAATAAAATGAGAAAAGATAGGGTCGTTTTAATTTTGTAATGCTGAGTAAGCCTTCTCTTAATCCAAAAATAAAACCTACTACTTTCTTGCCAATGACCGTGTTTGTGAATTGAGTCCTATATTTATTAAGAACAAATACAATTATACCTCCTGCTATACCAATAAAAATCAATAAATACACATTTTGATAGATTGAGGCCATCTTTTTTGAGACATCAAAATTTTGGTCAAAATATTCAATAAAAGCTTGGTATCCAAATACCATCGCCAGAACTACAATTACCATCAAACAGATTACGTCCGTAAGCCTGTCTGTAACTATCGTACCAAAAGCCTTGTCAAAAGTTATGTCTTCGTTTTTTGTAAGTGCGGTAGATCTTGCTATTTCTCCAGCTCTCGGAAAAGCCAGATTTACCAGGTATCCAATCAATATGGCACCCATGGTATTGCTCGTTTTGGCATGTATACCCAAAGGTGTTAAGAGCATTTCCCATTTTTTTGCCCGCAAATAATTACTCAACAAATAAAACAATAAAACAATCAACACATACCAAATATTCACCATTGTGAAATCTTGCTTCAACTTATCTATAAGATTACATTCTTGGGCAGCCATTCCTTTAGCCAGACACGAAGCCATATAAGATTTAGCTTGTGATTTATAGATGTAGCAAAATAGTCCAGAACCGAGCGCACCAAATAATAATAAATTGAAGTATTTTTTGGGCATATATTTTTTAAACTATCTTATTCTTTTCATCTGGAAATACAGTCGCAGGTTTAAAATTTTTAGCTTCCTCAGGTGTCATCATACAGTATGCTATGATAATGACAATGTCTCCTGCTTCTGCCTTTCTTGCTGCCGCACCGTTGAGGCAAATGGTACCGGATCCGCGTTCACCTTTTATTATGTATGTCTCTAATCTTTCACCATTGTTATTATTGACAATTTGTACTTTTTCTCCTTCGATGAGATTAGCTGCGTCCATCAAGTCTTCATCTATGGTTACAGAACCTACATAATTAAGATTGGCCTCCGTTATAGTGGCTCTATGAATTTTTGATTTATGAATATGTAACAACATCTTCGATTCTCCTATTTTTTTGCAAAGATAGTGATTTTGAACTGGCTAAATGTAGGTTTAACATAAATATAATAAAATGAAAAAGAGCCAATCGTACCAGGACCATTGGCTCTTTCTGCATAAAATAAAATTCTCAACTAGCTGATTAATAAGGGGTAACAGCTTCTACTTCGGTAGCTACCTTTTTTTCATTAAGTTTTTTGAAATCGCTCATCACTATCTCAGTGATGTACTTGGTATTGCCTGCTTTATCCTCGTAAGACCTGTGTTGAATTTTACCATGTATTTCAATTCTAAAGCCTTTGGCTACCGACTTTGACAATTGGTCTGCTTGTGCTCCCCAGGCAATCACATTGTGCCATTGCGTATTCTTGACCAATTCACCTTCTTTGTTTTTGTATGCATCAGTTGTTGCAAGAGAAAAAGTGGCTTTTTTATTGCCTGAGCCAAATGTCATAAGCGTTACATCTTGGCCTAAATTTCCAATTAATTGGACACTGTTGTTGTTAAATTTGTTCATTTTTAAAAAATTTTAAAGGTTAATAATTAATTTTTAAAGTGTGTTTTGTTAGTGTTTGTGTGCCTATTGCACTGTATTTGGTTTTACTTCGCATTACTGAAAGTATCCCCTGATTTCAATTTTTTATGCATTGTGTAAAGAACTTCTGTCAATCCTACCGAATATTTTCGTTTCGTCGACGATGCAAAGATGTGGGCATCCAAAACCAAGATTCGTATTTTAAACGATTATATACGTTTATAAATGTAATTAATCGGTTAAATATGTTTATATAACTGATAATCAATTTATTAAATTATTATTATATTTTTTAATTTTATAAATATTTTGCGATAAATCTTGTGAAATTGGTTATGCAACCGCTTAATTTCCACACATAAAATGACTTTTTTTTTATTATCTTTGCCCTACAATGTCAACACCACATAAAGTAGCATTTCACACACTTGGGTGTAAACTCAACTTCTCAGAAACTTCCACTATCAGAAGGCAATTTGAAGAGGCTGGATATGGTGTTGTACCTTTTGAAGAAGGGGCTGATATATACATACTCAATACTTGTTCTGTTACTGACTTTGCCGATAAAAAATGCAGATATGAGGTGCGTCGAGCACAGAAATATGCACCTCAAGCAAAGATTGTAGTCATAGGTTGCTATGCACAACTCAAACCCAAAGAAATTTCAGAAATACCTGGCGTGGACTTGGTCTTAGGCGCCTCCGAAAAATTCAATATACTTAAGTTTATTGATGAGATTTCTCTATCAGGCAAAGGTATCGTCAAGGCCGCCGACATACATACTGTCAATCAATTTATTGGTTCCTTTTCTTTTGGTGACAGAACACGATCGTTTATGAAAGTACAAGATGGTTGTGACTACAAATGCAGTTTTTGCACCATACCCCAAGCCCGGGGCAAAAGCCGCAGCGACACCATAGAAAGTGCCATAGCCAATGCGCAAAAAATTGCAACCTTGGGTATCAAGGAAATCGTCCTTACGGGTGTCAACCTCGGAGACTTTGGCAATGGTACGGAGATCATTGAAGGCAATTTGCCGAAAAAAGAAGCCCTCTTCATAGACCTTGTAAAAGCACTTGACAATGTGCAAGGAATAGAGCGTTTCAGAATATCTTCCATCGAGCCCAATTTACTCACCGATGAGATTATAGAGTTTGTGGCTCGCTCGCAGCGATTTGTTCCGCACTTTCATGTACCTCTGCAATCGGGTTCTGACAAAGTATTAAAAGACATGCGTCGCAGATACAAAAGAGAAATGTATGAGTCCCGTGTCAAGAAAATCAAAGTTGTAATGCCACACGCCTGTATAGGTGTAGATGTCATTGTAGGCTTTCCTGGCGAGACCGAAGCAGACTTTTTAGATACGTACAATTTCTTGTTGGGCTTAGATATATCTTACCTGCACGTCTTTACCTACTCAGAGCGAGCCAATACTCCTGCTGCTGATATGGCAGATGTGGTACCTATGGACGTACGAAGAGAGCGCAATGAAAGACTACGCATACTGTCTCAAAAAAAACTTAGGGCCTTCTATTCCCAGTTTATAGGTCAAAAAAGAAGTGTACTATTTGAACACCACAGTGATGAAACTCTTATGAGTGGCTTCACTGACAATTATATCAAAGTTATCTTACCAAAGCAAAATCAACTTATTAATACAATAAGTACGATTACTTTGGAAGAGATAGATGAAAGATTGGAGGCAGTAGCAGCTAAATAATGAAATATTTGTAATTATTTTCGTACAGCTTGACGCGTTTGAACTCCCACGGAATTTATTTTGTAACACAAAGAACATCCAGTAACAAGAAACACATATGGTAAGTTAATTTGACGACGCCATTCTTATTGACACGAATAAAAATGCTTTATAAAATCTGTTTTCCAACATATTACGAAATATGACAATTTTAAAAATAAAATTTATCCTAATTCAATAATTTCAAAATTATTACTAGTGATGTACTGAGATATGCCTATAAAAATTGTGGGACATATTTGATTGAATGAAAAAGTATATTATAATGTTTCTATAAAAATCCCTATTTTTGATGAATAATAACAAATTTAGGGTACTGTGAAATAAAACCGTAAAATTTCAATTATACTTATCTGCGTAAAATCAAAATCTATTTAACGTAAGAAATTTTTTGACAACGACTTTTTAAAAAATAAATCAAAAATATGCACATTCTCATTGAAGGAATTCCTGTTACACATAAAGATGCTGATGTAAAAGCTATGTTTGAGCCCTTTGGAAAGGTCTCAGATATAAAAATGATTGTAAGTAACATTACTAAATTGAATAGAGGCTTTGCTTTTGTAATTATGCCTGTTGAAGAGGAAGCCCAAAAAGCAATTGAAACACTTCATGGAAGTGAACTTCTTGACAAAAATTTGTCCGTTGTAAAATCTACAATAACCGCAGAGGAAGGCATAAAAAATGCATTGCGGCACGGAGTGCAAAAAGGTGGTGGCAATACCAAAAATTTCTCGCAAGGCAAAGGTGCTCCGGGAAAAGGCTATAGTGGCGGCGGTGGCCCAAAAGCGGCCATTCCTAAGGGTGGAAGCAACAGAGGTAAATAAAATTTATAAAGTTTATCTACCCAAAAAATTAAATTCCAAATATGAGCAGTAGAAGCATTCCATTGATAGATCTGTCAAAATTTGTGCATGGCAATGATAAAGATAAAAAGGAATTTGTTGCTGCCATTGGTAAAGCATTTCACGAAGTAGGATTTGTCGGTATTATCAATCACCAGGTGCCTAAGGATCTTATTTCAAAATTTTATGCCGCATCAAAAGAATTTTTCTCTCTTTCTGTGTCTGCAAAAAGAAAATATGAGGTAGAAGGACTTGCTGGTCAGAGAGGCTATACTTCTTATGGCAAAGAACACGCCAAGCAGTCAAATGTAGCAGACTTAAAGGAATTCTACCAAATTGGCCAATATATTTCTCCTGATCATCCTTTAAGCAAAGAATATCCAGACAATCCCTTTGTTACTGATGTTGCAGGATTTTCTGATTACAGCGAAAAATTGTACAAAGCATTTGAGCAAGCTGGAAGCTATTTATTGAGGGCCATTGCCTTGTACTTAGGATTAGATGAGCATTATTTTGATGAAGAAATTAAAGATGGTAATTCCATTTTGAGGCCGATACACTATCCGCCAATCACAGAAGAACCAAAGACAGCCATTAGAGCGGAGCAGCATGAAGATATCAATCTTATCACATTATTGGTCGGAGCTTCGGCAGGTGGTTTCCAACTATTGAATTCTAATAATGAATGGTTGGATATCGTCCCTGAGGCAGATGAAATTGTAATAAATGTAGGAGATATGTTGCAAAGGCTGACCAATAATTACCTTAAATCTACTACACATAGAGTAGTCAATCCACCCAGAGAACTATGGCATGTGCCTAGATTAAGCATTCCATTCTTTCTTCATCCAAAATCCGGTACGAATTTGACTTGCTTACCTTCCACTGTTACCAGTGATAATCCGCTTAATTATGAACCAATTACAGCTGGAGACTATTTGCATGAGCGCCTTAGAGAAATTGGATTAAAAAAATAAGTGCTGTATTTCAACACATTATAATAGGTAAAAAATTAATTTTGTGATTTAACTGTTAATATAGTAAACGAAGGGACCTTTTTATTAGTCCAAACGTTGATAGTATTGTAACTTTGTATCATTAAAATCATAAGAAAATGTTATTCGCAAATTTATTTTTAAGTTCGTTGGGCCCGGGAGAAATCGTATTAATTGCCATGGTTGTCCTTTTGTTGTTTGGAGGAAAGAAAATTCCTGAACTAATGAAAGGTCTTGGCCAGGGTGTAAGAGAATTCAATAAGGCTAAGTCTAGTATTGAAAATGAGGTTAAAGAAAACATCAGAGAGATAGAATCGAACAAGTAATTTTTGTTTCTTTTTATTTAAGATAAAAGAGCGGTCTATTCTTTTAGGGTAGACCGCTTTTTGTTTTATAAAAAATTAACTTGAATGAATGAACCGCAATTTATAGTCATATTCGCTATTAATCTATAGATATTCACCATTGGATTGAATTTTCAATTCCTTATTGAAATACTATCCTCACTCCATTTATTGAAATTAATTCTATAAATTTGCGATTTATAAATAAGTTTTTTTTATGAATCAGATCATCGAGTGTGTACCTAACTTTAGCGAAGGCCGGGATTTAAATATTATTAAGCAAATTACTTCAGCAATCGAAAGTGTCGAAGGTGTAAAACTTTTGAATGTTGATCCTGGGGCAGCCACAAATCGCACGGTGGTTACTTTTGTCGGTAGCCCATCAGCGGTAGTAGCTGGCGCTTTTGCGGGTATAAAAAAAGCAGTAGAGCTTATTGATATGAGCAAGCACAAAGGGGAACATCCTCGTATGGGAGCTACAGATGTGTGTCCTTTTATACCTATTGCCAATATATCGATGGAAGAAACCGTGGCATATGCCAAAGAACTCGCAATCAAAGTAGGAAGCGAATTGCACATTCCTGTTTACCTTTATGAATCTGCAGCTACAAATCCAGAAAGAAAAAATTTGGCGACTATTAGGTCAGGTGAATACGAAGGCTTTGGGCAGAAAATACTATTGCCGGAATGGGCGCCTGATTATGGGCCATCTACTTTCAATATAAAAAGTGGGGCAACCGTAATAGGTGCCAGAGATTTTCTTGTTGCTTATAACGTCAACCTCAATACCAAAAGCGAACGAAAAGCAAATAGCATTGCTTTCGATATAAGAGAAGCGGGTAGGATTAAGAAAAAAGGCGATGTTGTAATGAAGGATGAAAATGGGGAAGCAGTAAGAATCCCGGGAATGCTTAAAAGCGTGAAAGGCATAGGCTGGTATATTGAAGAATACGGTATTGCGCAAGTCTCCATGAACCTAACGAATATCAATGATACAGCCCTGCATGAAGCATTTGAGGCTTGTTGCAAAAGTGCAGACAACAGAGGAGTGAGGGTTACTGGCTCCGAGTTGGTGGGCCTTGTGCCCAAAAAAGTTATGACAGATGCGGGTAAGTACTTCCTCAAAAAACAAGGTAGGTCTGCCGGAGTTTCTGAGGAGGAGCTAATCTTTATTGCTATAAAAACTATGGGCCTTGATGAACTTGGAAAATTTGACCCGCAAAAAAGAATCATTGAGTACATGCTTGAAGATGCAAAAGACAGACCATTAATTAATCTAAATTTGATCGAATTTGCCAATATGACTGCATCGGATAGTCCTGCTCCGGGGGGTGGTAGTATATCGGCTTATCTTGGTGCACTCGGTACTTCACTAGGTACTATGGTTGCTAACCTCTCTGCTGTAAAAAAAGGATGGGAAAAACAAGTAGTATATTTTTCTGATTGGGCACAAAAGGGACAAGAACTTAAGGCTCAGTTACTCAACTTAGTGGATGATGATACGCAGGCTTTTAATGCTATAATTACTTCGATTAGAATGCCTAAATCCTCTGAGCAAGAAATACAAATCAGAAATGAAGCTATTATCGCAGCAACAAAAGGCGCTATCGAAGTACCTTTAAAAGTAATGAAGACCGCCTACCAATGTTATGACTTGCTGGAAGAAATGGTGAGGAAAGGAAACCAAAATTCCATCTCTGATGCTGGCGTTGGTGCTTTGAGCATAAGATCGGCAATTTACGGTGCGTATTTGAATGTGAGAATCAATTGTAAAGGTTTTGACGAAAAAACTTTGGAAGAAGCAACTTTGGAAGAAGCAAAGGAAATATTTAAAAAAAGCGAAGAAAGAGAAAAAGCAATTCTTGCTATTGTTGAAGCAGGATTTTAAATTTGTGACAGCCATAAAAATACATGTAAGATTAAGATAAAGAATAATCGATAAAATATATTACCTCTTTGTATTCCTATATTAAAAAGACACCTTCTTCAGCAATTACATATATATCCGACTTTTCTTCTCTTTTTAGCATTGTCAATCCGGTAAATAAGCCAAAGGCAGGTAGTATTGTATGTCGATGGCCTATAAAAAAACAAGGCAGTCTTAGACTTTGTTTGCCTTTAGTAGTAAGTTTGACGCCCGGATGGATGTGGCCGTAAATAGTATAATTTTCTATATTTTCTTTTGCTTCATGGGTATAAAGTATACCGCATTCATTCAATGAATCAACAACTTCAATACCAATTTGTGCATAAATTTCACTTCTCATTATATCATGGTTGCCTTCTACAAGGATAAATTTTATTAAATATTCATTGTCAATTATTTGCTTTAACAAATCTACAGATTGATTATACGATGAATGAAACAAGTCTCCCAAAAAAATGACCTTTTCAGGCTTATACTTATAGATTACAGTTACCAGTTTTTCAATTTCATCATAGGTGATTTTGCTTGGTACAGCTATTCCCGATTTCCTAAAATGATTGGATTTCCCCAGATGCAAATCTGCTATGATTAATGCATTGTCTCTGTGTCGCCACATGCATTTTTCATGACATAAAGTAAAATCTTCTCCTGTTATTGAAACCTTCAAAAATAAATTTTTATGATACAAATATAATTAAAAAAAATTGATGATATTTGCTCATTATAATTAAAAAAATGGAACGAAGACGAGCTTTACAGGCAATTGTGTTTTTTAGTATAGCGGGCAATGCGCTCGTCTCATGCAAAAACAAATATGCTGCAGTCAAAAGTATTGGCCTAAAAAACATAAAGCCAAGTGATAGTCAACTAGACCTTATAGACGATCTTTCAAAAAATATATTTCCAGTCACCCCTTT
>JAYUTD010000402.1:0-3596 GCA_043755305.1 Saprospiraceae bacterium | reverse complement strand
AGTTCAGCTAAAATTTGGTCTTTGGAGAAAAACCCTGCAAATGGTGGTATGCCGGATATCGCCAATGTGCCTATTAAAAAAGTCAGATAAGTAATAGGCATGGCTTTTTTCAAACCACCCATATTTCTTATGTCTTGTTCACCACCCATAGAATGTATCACACTGCCTGCACCTAAAAATAAAAGCGCCTTGAAAAAAGCATGCGTAACAACATGAAAAACCGCAGCAGTAAAAGCTCCCGCCCCGGCAGCTGCAAACATCAATCCCAATTGACTTACTGTTGAGTAAGCCAATATTTTTTTTATATCATTTTGGTATAATCCAATACTACCTGCCAACAAAGCAGTAGCTAAACCTACAATTAATACGACGTTCATGGTAATAGGGCACAATGCAAAAATTACATTGGACCTGGCTATCATATAAATACCTGCTGTAACCATTGTGGCTGCATGTATTAAAGCTGATACAGGCGTAGGACCTGCCATAGCATCAGGAAGCCATGTATATAAAGGAATTTGCGCACTCTTGCCAATAGCCCCAACAAACAATAACATTGTGGCCAATGTGAGTATACCTGGAGCTACTTTAATAGCAGCTTCTGCGTTTAGTATTTGGGCAAAATTCAAAGAATCAAATTGAGTATATAATAAAAACATGGCCAGTAGAAAACCCAAGTCTCCAATTCTATTTACTATGAAGGCTTTTTTTGCTGCTTTGCTATAGTCAATATTTTTGAACCAAAATCCAATCAGTAAGTAGGAACAAAGCCCTACACCTTCCCACCCAACAAACATCAGGATATAACTATCTGCCATTACCAAAATAAGCATGAAAAATACAAATAGATTAAGATAGGCAAAGAACCTTCGGTATCCATCATCGTCATGCATGTATCCTGCAGAGTAAATATGAATTAAAAACCCCACCCCTGTTATTACCAAAAGAAAAGTCGAACTTAATGAGTCAATTAAAAAGGAAAAATTGGCATTGAAATTCCCACTGTTGATCCAGGGCAGCAATATGGTATTTACCGGAGAAGTATCATGCAGATGATTGAAAAACAACACAAGGGATAATAAAAAAGAGGTGCCAACGCTGCCACAAGCTATGAAAGTAGTTACTTTCTTTGACAATGCCTTATTGAATAATCCTATGATAATAAATCCCAGAAGTGGAAGTAATGGTATTAAATATATAAGTTGGTTCATGTTTTTTTTCTTTATTTTTTTACCATTTCATTCTATTCAAAACATCAATATCGGTACTGTGTTGGTTGCGATATATCATCATTAATATTGCAAGGCCAACAGCAACTTCAGCTGCTGCGACTGTCATTATGAAGAAAACAAAAACCTGAGCTTTGCCATCTCCCCAAAATTGGCTAAAGGCTACCATCAGCAAGTTTACAGCATTGAGCATAAGTTCAACGCACATAAACATAATGATAGCATTTCTTCTTGTCAATACTCCCAGAATACCAATACAAAATAGGATGACAGAAACGACAACATAATGATTGATAGTAATTGATGGCAAAATCTCCATATGATTAAATTTCTTTATTACTTAAAAATACTGCTCCCACCATTGCAGCCAGCAATAATATGGAAGCCAATTCAAATGGCAGTAAATAATCTTTGAACAAGGTCTGTCCCAAATTAGTTACATATCCTATTTCCGGATTGGTATTAGCGATGGTTTTAATTTCAGCAGTTCTCATTGAAGCAATGAGCACAATTCCCAAAAGGCCTGAAGATATAACACCTGCAAATTTTTGAGCGTTTGATTTAAAAGGTTCATCATGTTCATTCAGATTTAGCATCATGATTACATATAAAAACAAAACCATGATGGCGCCTGCATATACAATAATATGGACTACACCTAAAAACTGGGCATTCAATAAAAAATAATGACCGGCTATGGTAAAAAATGTAACCACTAAATAGAGAACACTATGCACCGGATTTTTCGCAGTGACCATTAGTATTGCACTCAAAATTGCTACGAATGACAAAAAATAAAATAAATACTGAGATATCATATCTTAAGTCTATTATTGATTGTATAATTTATTGTGTTTGTTGGTTTGATCTCCTTTCTTAAATGCTGCTACATCAATAGTCTGCCTTTTCGATACATCGATCCTTTCATCGATTTTTTCAACCAACTTATCTTTTCCATAAATAAATTCACCTCTTTCAAAATCAGTTTCTACAATCCTGTCCGTAAGAAAAATGGCTTCCTTTGGACAAGCTTCTTCACATAAGCCGCAAAAGATACACCTAAGCATGTTTATTTCATATTTTGCCGCATACTTTTCTTCTCTATACAAATGCTCTTCTCCGGGCTTGCGTTCGGCAGCATCCATAGTGATAGCCTCAGCAGGACATGCTACCGCACATAAACCGCAAGCAGTGCATCTTTCTGCACCTTCATCATCTATCTTCAACACATGTTGCCCTCTATACACCGGAGCTATTTCTCTCTTTTGTTCAGGATACCTTATCGTAGCTTCTTTTTTAAACATATGCTTAAACGTGATAGACATGCCATTCAATATAGCAGGAACATAAAGTTTCTCTACGAAGGTCATTTCTTTTTTTACTACTTTTTTTGATCTATTCGTAAGCATTTTTACTTATTTATTTTTACAATAAAATTTACTTTACGCAAGTGAGCCATTTGCCCACATTACGATTCCAGTTATCAATATATTGAGGATAGCCAAAGGCAATAAAATTTTCCAACCCAATGTCATTAATTGATCGTACCTGAACCTTGGTATCGTCCATCTGATCCACATGAAGAAGAAAATAAAGAATACGATCTTACCAAACAAAAATCCGAATTGAAACAAAGGAAGTAAATTCCCATTTATTCCATGCGTCACTAACCAATCCTGAAATGGTAAATTGTAGCCTCCAAAATAAAGGCAACTAATCACTGCTGATGAAACAAACATATTAATGTATTCAGCAAATAAATAAAAGCCAAGTTTCATTGAACTGTACTCTGTATGATAGCCCCCTACCAATTCTGTTTCGCACTCTGGCAAATCAAATGGAGCTCTGTTGGTCTCAGCGAAAGCACAAATCAGGAAGATAAAAAAACTCAATGGCTGGATGAACACATTCCACATGCCATGTTGTTGATTCACAATTTCTCCTAAACTCAAGGTACCGGTTTTCATTACCAAGGCTATAATAGCCAATCCCATAGCTATTTCATAACTGATCATTTGCGATGAAGCCCGCAAAGCACCTAGCAAAGAGTATTTATTATTTGAAGCCCATCCACCAATCATTATCCCATACACACCTATGGAAACTACTCCAAAAATGTACAAGATGCCAATATTGATGTCAGTGATTTGAAGAGCCATCATTTCTCCATTGATATTTAAAGGACTTGCCCAAGGGATCACAACCCCGGCCATAAGCGCTGTCAGCATAGCAATGGAGGGCCCAAGTACAAATAGGTTTCTATTACTTGAAGAAGGAGTTATTTCCTCTTTCATAAACATCTTTACACCATCCGCGATTGGCTGCAATAATCCAAATGGCCCGGCTCTGTCAGGCCCTACTCTATCC
>JAYUTD010000401.1:0-3609 GCA_043755305.1 Saprospiraceae bacterium | reverse complement strand
TTTTTTGTATAATTTTTTGCCTAAGTTTATACCTAAGCCAATATTTTTCATATCAAAGTTTGAATGGTAAAACGACCGTTCTTTTTTTAAAACATCACTTGGAAATCTTACGAATTCTTTGATCTCTAATGGAAAAGCTGTATAGCTAAAACTGACAGAAAAGAAGTCTTTATTTTTACGTTCTAGTTTTAAGTGCAGCTCAGTGTCATAGCCTGTACCCGCATCAATGCTTCTTATTTCATTGGCATCTGAAATTTCACCTCTATAAAAAATAACATTTGAGAAGACCGGGCCAAATTTCAACGCCAATTTAAATTTATTTTGACCATTTATAAGATAAGAAAGCAACAATATGAAGGCAATGGCTAAAGTTAATTTTTTATACATTTTCGTTTTTTAGATTGTAAAAAGGTTATGGTAGAAAATCTACCATAACCTTAAAATTTTATTTCTATATAGCAACTGTCACAGATGCTGCGAAAACCATATTTCCAGCATCAGCACATTTTTGATAAGCTTGATTGCTGCCACAATCTGTGCATTGATTTGATCCATCATAGCAGCTTTCGATGGTCGCCGTAAAGGTATACAATCCAGGCACTACGGGAGTACCATTAAAAGTACCATCCCACTTTATTTCTGGACCAAGAATGCCAATCGTGTTAAACAATGGTACTGAGACTGTCTGCGTAAATATAAGGTTTCCCCACCTGTCAAAAATTTCTAATTTGTACGAAAAGACACTGCTTTTTTCAGAATTCATATCCTGGCACGAAGTCATGTTCTCCTTTACTGATTTTAAATTTAGGCTGAAGAAATCTTCATTTCCATCACCATTGGGTGAGAAGGCATTTGGCCAAGATGCTTTCCATTGAGAATGAAAGGGTGCATTCACAGGGTCCAGCAAAATAGATTTTTCGCAGTTGCCAAGGACACAAGTGGTCGCATTCAAATTTACGACAATTTTATATCTTGTCAGAGTATTGCGCAGTATCGTAAAATCAAATGTCTTGACATTGCCAGATCCACTTAACA
The DNA here is from genome assembly GCA_043755305.1 of Saprospiraceae bacterium. Lineage (GTDB taxonomy): Bacteria > Bacteroidota > Bacteroidia > Chitinophagales > Saprospiraceae > JADKBO01. The sequence goes on along the minus strand of JAYUTD010000401.1, from coordinate 2,574 downwards.
CTAGTGGAAAAGATGTATTGTCTAAAGTATTGATGGCTGTCGCTGTAATAAGATTGCTGCTAACAGGAACTTCAAATGAAATACTCCCATATACTTTATAAGAGCAATAGCCATAATCAATATTATCTATAGAAATATCAAATCCTGGAGTAGCCGTAAACCGGTCATTGTACATGCAGCCTTCAGGGCTTTTTATGGCTACATCATATACCTTGTCAAATGCATTAAATGCTATCGATCTGTCAAGTGTTGGATACTTGGAAAACCGATCTATCATACCTAATGTGCCACTGACATTTTTTGAACTCCACTCATAAGTACAATTTGTACAATCATTTTGACCTTGAATTTGTATTTGATTTTGATTGGATGAAATACAATAAATCAGAGGATCGCAATAATTTGTAGGGTAGGATGCACAAGAATAGCTTACATTTTTTTCAATTGTAGTCGACCCACAATCACTGAATGCCTCAAATTTTATTTTTATTGTTTGAGGACAAGGCATTGTAAAACCAGATTTAGACTCATAAAATAGCTTGACGTCATCAATGCTGGCAGCAAAACCAATTGTGATCGGAGTGGCAAATACATCAAATTCTATCCCTGTTGCATTTATTTTTGAAATGGTCCATCTAAATTGATTGAACCCCACTCCTTCAATTTGAACATTAATAGGTTGATCAAAGCAATATACATCATTGGTATGCATATGCACATCTGGTACATATGTCTGTGTACTGCATAATCCATCGATGTAGCCATATCCAAAATGACAGCCAGGAGCACAATCAGCAGTAATAAATTCGGCGCATACTTCCTGCCCTACCATATTAGATAAATCTGCATCCACACATTGCCAGCCTAATGCTTTTACTTCTTCAAGAATAGCACCTTCACAAACGCCATTATTATTAAAATCGAAAGGTACAGTTGTTAAAAATGGATCTGTGGTACTGGACTTTTTAAAATCAATATTTTGATTATTGCTTTTTTTGAAAATTCTATATTGAAAAAAAGGCTCTCCTCCATTATGATCAGGTGTCTGCAAAACAGCAGCATAATTAAAAGAAAAATCTTTATTGTCATTATCAACTTTAAAACAGTAAGTAAGTCTTTCCGTCTTACTTCCATTAATATCATTGCCAAGTTTTGTAGTATATGTACCTCCAAATCCTTGAATAAATGGAACATAAGGATCAATAAAAGAATTTTGAATTATGGTATGTCTATTGTTTAAATCAAAAGAAGTGTTGTTAAAATTGATTGAATAGTTTTCTCCCAATCCACCTGTCCACGCATCAAAATTACCTTCTTCAAATCCACCATTGAAGCAATCTTCATGAGCTCCTTTTGGAGCTTCTAATTTAATTGTCTCCCCATCAGTACATTCAGCACTTGTTTTTAGAACTATTTCATAAGTGCCAATTGGAAGATTTGAAAAACAGGTTTCTCCAGTAGGACTTATTACGTTAGTCCATGTATTTCCTCCATTGATGCTTACCTGTGTTACCGGCGGATATGAATATATACATATTTGGCCATCATTGCATATTGGACAAGTTGGCATTGTTTCTACAACATTGAACCAACCTACTCCGCATGGATAATCCTCACAATCAGTCAAACCATTAAAATCATTGTCTATTCCATCTCCACAAATTTCAGCACCTCCCCACCATGAAACAACTGGTCCATCAGGAGTATCCGGTCCTATAAAAGGGGGACCAATAATGTAAGGGGGCATGACTGGGCAAACTGGAGGATTATTAGGTGGCCACCACCAAGGGCCACAGATACCATATGGCGGGCCCAATGGCGGACCAATAATGTCTGGCGGGCCAATGTGTGGCACATTTGGATTCTCAAATGGATAGCCATATGGGGTGACTTCATATAAACTAAAAGCATTGCCATTGACTGGTAAAATCATTATATATTGACAAAGACCACTTAATGAAATTATTTCACTAGTGAGGCTACTCACAAAACTATACTTAACCCAAGGATCTTGCAATAGAGAATTTAAATTAGTATGATTGAACGGAGCTTTAGAAATAAACACATAAAATTGACCTATTGATGACGAAGCATTAACTTTAACCCCAGCAATATTTCTGACAAATTTCATGTTTAGTTGCCACCAATTTATGCCATTTTGATTATTGACCAATGTCGAAGTATTGGTATTGTCATCAATCACAAGATTAGAAAATGCTCTATCTCTTGATTCACTTTGATTTGAAACAAAATACTGCTTTGACAATGCCATCAATTGTGCATTTTGATCGTTTTGACCATATGAATTAAGCGTATAAAACATAAATGTAAAATACAATAAAATTTTGTTTCTCATAGCATTAATTTTTAATTTTTAGAAAATTTCCTATTCCTATTATTCCTCTCTCATCAGATAAAGTAACATAGTATTGCCCATCATTCAAGCTTTCAATATTAAATGTTGAAAAATTCAAATCTCCACTTTTTGAAAGTACTCCTGCGGCACTAATTATTTCATACTTTACTTTTTGATCCACATTTGGTCTATAATCAATCTGAAAAGACGAATAAGTA
>JAYUTD010000400.1:0-3617 GCA_043755305.1 Saprospiraceae bacterium | reverse complement strand
AATCTTACCTTAGCAAATCAATTTTATTATAATAAATAAATAGGACATGCTGAAAAACATATAAAAATTTGATTGTAAATTATATACATCAAAATATTGACTAATAAGTGTACTGCAATTTGAATAAAAGCTTCAAATCCCTTTCTATAAATAGAAAGTGAAATTTTTATATTAGCCAGCTGCACACATTCTATTTCACTAGCTTCAGCTCGAGGTATTTTTATATCTTTTCACAACTTAATCCATGCTGCAAAAAGTATTTTGCAGTTCATGCCTAAATTCGTTTTCGACGAATTTTTTACGGCATTCATACATCTGACTTTTTCAACTCCTCCTAGAACCCCATTGTTATTCTTAATGATAATCTTAATGTGTTCAATTTAATTAAAATACAAATCGAAAGGAAGTCGCATTTATCTAACCTGAAAACGGTTAGAGACTTTGACTATCTGACTTCGGCCAATATGCGATGATGAAAAGTAAGTCCGAAAATATATAATCAACACATTTACAATTGGATAGGAATATATTATATTGTAAAATTAGATTTTATCTAGAATGAAAATGGCCAAACGTTAAATTAATCATAAAACCAAAACAATAAACCAGTGCTCACGTTTGTTTAAGATTACTAACATAAATATTAAACAAAAATGAAATCATTAATGATTGTATTACTTGTAAGTGTTGCGTCAACATTTGCTTTTGGTCAGGGAAAAGATATCGTGGATATTGCTTCTGGTTCTAAAGATCACACTACGTTGGTTGCCGCTGTTGTAGCAGCAGATCTTGCAGCTACATTAAAAAGTGCTGGTCCATTTACTGTTTTTGCACCTACCAATGCAGCATTTGCAAAATTACCTGCAGGTACTGTAGAAACATTGCTGAAGCCAGAGAACAAGGCACAGCTAGCTAGTATTTTGACATACCATGTTGTGAGTGGAAATTTAGATGCTGCTGCTGTGATGTCTGCTATCAAAGCTGGAAAAGGAAAAGCTGTGTTAACTACTGTTCAGGGTGGTAAATTGACAGGTTCACTGGTCAAAGGTAAGGTAAAGCTTACTGATGAAAAAGGAAATTCTGTTTTTATTACAACTACTGACCTAAAAGGATCAAACGGAGTAATCCACGTAATCGATGGCGTAGTAATGCCAAAATAATTTGTTGTAATAGTTTTACAACTTTTTAAAAGGGACATTTTAGGTTATCCTGAGATGTCTCTTTTTTTTTCTTGATGCGAAAATAATAAAAAAGTAGTATTTCAACAGTTGAGGTATTCAATAGTGTCCCAAAGCAGAGACTACGATCAAAATCACTTCTTTTTCCGGTATTTGATAGATCAAACTGTCTTTTTGGTTGAGCCTTCGACTCCAATAGCTTGAAAGCTCATATTTTAATTGTTCCGGATTTCCAATTCCGATTGTAAGGTGATTTTCAAGTTCTTCTATAAGTTGAGTAAGTTAAGGAATACCAGCTTTTTTGCTAGATATTAAAATAATTTTTACATCGCTACCTGCTCTTTTCGTAAAGTTTATACAGTATTTCATTTTCTAAATAGTTCCTTCTTGCATTAATCTGTAAGTTCAATGAAATTGCCTGCTTTATATTTTTCCATGCTCGATAAAATCTTCTTTACAAACGCTGCATTATATGGCTTTCCCCTTTTTTTTGATAAAGATTTCGGTTTTTTTATATCGGGAAGAGAACTGGCTTTCTAATGTACCACTTTATGCAATTTTGTCGGATGATTCATACTTTCCACTTTAAGAACTTTCCACTTTAAGAACTTTCAACCTCTGAACTTTTTAAAACCACGCAGCACACGAAGTACACGGAGGATGATTGCCTACAGACTTTACAATGAATACAGAGAATGAAGTCTACTCATTCCATACAGCACCTATGCCTGCTTCCCACATCATTTTATTAATGGCAGGTAAATCCTTTTCTGTAATTTCTGTGTACCTGCTTTTCAGTTTTGTCCATTCAGCATTCATGCTTGCCCACAGGTCTTTTGATGGCTGGCCTACTCGTGGAAGATCACTTTCTGTTTGGTTAATAAGATAAAGGTAGTCGGAGGTAAATTTATTGGGGAAGTTTTCTACATCATCATACGCTTTTGATTGCCGTTGAACCATATCTTCATCCCAGGTTTTCATTTTACTTACTAAAGTAAGGCCAAGTGATTTGATTGACTTGTACTTGCCATCATTGGGAAGTTTTTGCAGTAAAGAGCTTAATTGCATGCTTTGGGTATATAATTTATTGACCATTTTGTGCATGGTTGATACGTTTGATTCCATTGCAGACATGGTCTCGTGGTATTCTTTGTACTGCGCAGGTGTAGTAGGGTAGAGTGGATTGGCCAGTATTTCTGCTTTTGTTGACACCACTTTACCACCGGATTGAAGTGTGAGTGTATAGATGCCGGGAGGTACTTTGTGCCCTTTGTAACTGCCTTCTATATAAGTATCAGGTACGCCCGGGGTAGTATGACATCTGGTGTCCCATACCAATCGGTTGAGTCCTTTGTTTTTTGTAAGTAAAGCTTCTTGCTTTGGCCCACCATCGTATTTTTTATACAAGCTGTCCGCTTTGCTGCTGTAAGACCTTATTATATTTTTATTGGCATCGGTAATATTAAGCGTAATATTTTGAGAGTCTATTGCTTCAGGCAGTGAATAGTAAATCACCACACCACTTGCGGGATTCACCCCTCTAGACACATGAGCGCCGGTAAATTCTTCATCCGTTTTGTCAAGTTCGCTGCTGCCACTCACTAAATAAGTTGCATTGGTTTCAAAAATACTTAGTGTTTTGAGGTCAGCATTGTGCTGTCTTATCAACCTGAGGTTATCGAGTATCCAAAATGCACGACCCGAAGTTGAAGCAATTAAATTGTCTTGATGAATTTTCAAATCTGTGATGGGTGCGACAGGGAGATTCAGTTGAAATGGCTGCCAGTCGGCTCCACTGTTCCAGGATATAAAAATGCCCAATTCGGTTCCGGCATACAACAATCCTTTTCTTTTGGGGTCTTCCCGCACAACTCTTGTAAAAGCATTGGCGGGTATGCCTTTGTCTATTTTTGTCCATGACTTGCCATAATCTGTAGTCTTATATAAACCGGGAGTATGGTCATTGAATTTGTATCTAGTGGTAGCTATGTAAGCAGTGGCTTTGTCAAAAGGGGACACTTCTATAGCATTGATAAGGCATTCCTGCAATCCTTTGGGTGTAATGTTTTTCCAACTTGCCCCATTGTCAGTGGTAAGGTGTACCAGTCCATCATCGCTCCCTGTATAGATTACGCCTTTTTCCAATGGCGACTCCATTACGTAGCTCAAAGTGCCATAATTTTCGGCACCTACAGCTTCATTGGTATAAGGTATGCCAGGTCTTCCCTGCTTCTCCTTTTCATTGCGGGTAAGGTCAGGAGAAGCCTCTTCCCAAGTGATACCAAGGTCTTTGGTTCGCAGTAGCTTTTGGCTGCCATGGTAGAATACATTTGGATCGAATTTGCTGCATATGATCGGGGCGTTCCAGTTGAAGCGGTACTTCATATCTTTGGCATCACGACCAAGATATTGGATCGGGGCAGCCATTACATTGGTGCC
>JAYUTD010000399.1:0-3634 GCA_043755305.1 Saprospiraceae bacterium | reverse complement strand
GCTATAGTGTTGGTAATGCAGCATGGTGGCTATCGCCTTTGACTTTTCTGTATCCCAGGCCGCATTTTCATTGATGGTTTTCTCCAGTTTATGGTGCACTTGATTGGCCAGATTGTACAAGCCTCTTCTATTGAAAGCTTTGAGTAGGGTAAGATCTGTTGTGTACTTTTCATGTTCTATTTCCTTCATTACAAGCCACACTTCGAGCCATTGAAAAAGAGTGGACATATGGTTGAGAAATACTTTTGTGGTAAGGTGTCTAAAATATTTTTTAACAATCACCGCTGAATCTTCTAAAGTTGAAAGCTTTTGTCTATTTGTGTAAAAGTATTCAAATATTGAAAACAGGTCCGAATCTTTGCTTGTATTGGCAAGGACATGTTTTTTTAAGGATAGCCACTCGTCTTTTGAAAGTGTGGATAAGACGGTGATTAATTTTGAATTATTCATATAGTTATTGTCTTTATATGTGTAGCTTAAAATAATTTGCCCTTTTATCTTAAGTAGATTGTAACGGCAATTGCGTAAATATTTACATGGATTAAACTAAAAAAACTTTAAAAGATATTAGGATAAAAATTGCCATAAATATAATATATTATATTATAAAACAGTTAATTACAAAGAAATATTGACAAATAATGTAGAAATATTATTAGGAAAAAACTAAAATGTTGATTTGAATAGGCCATTTGTTTCAATGACATTTGTATCGAAATAAATAAGTACAATCTGAAACCAATATTGTAAAAACAAAACCTACTTTTTATGATTCAGATTTATAATTCGCTGGTGGTTGAATCACAGCCTGGTTCACTCGCTGATTTAGTATCGACTTTAAAAAGCAATGTCAATGACGTTAGGCTAAATGTAAGTAAACAATGGACAAGTGAGTCTTTACAAGATATCGATTTTGCTTTTGTAGAAATTGCAACAGAAAAAGACCTCATAACGCTTCAAAATGTACTAGATCATAAAATAAAAGTAATCGCTGTTTTATTTCAGACGGAATGCCTAAAGTCGGTACTTACCTTTGATGTTACAGCTTTTATCGTTTCACCGTTTGAGGTCGCCCTTATATCTAAAGCTATTGACAAAACCAAAACCCTGCTTAATATGGAAATTATGGGTTTGAGAATGGATAGTGTGCTTCACTTACAGAATCCAAAGCGAAGTAGCACTATCATCATTCCCACCGGTGAAGGATTTGAAGTGGTGCGCATCAATGACATCATCCAGGTACAAGCCGACAGGGCATACTGTATTGTGTATCTCCTCAATGGCAAAAAGATGGTAGTGAGCAGGCCACTGCGAGAAATCGAAAAAATGTTGCCGCAAGAAATATTTTTCAGAAGCCATATCTCACATCTTGTCAATGTCAATTCTGTGACTTGTTACAGAAAGGAGGATGGTGGTGCCATTTTTCTTTCAGACGGAAGCAAGGTGCCGGTTGCTAAAAAAAGAAAGGATGACTTGGTGGAGGTGTTGACGGTGAGGTAGGGATATTTTTTAATTTGAAAATATTTTAGTGCTGTTGACCATGCTTTGGTGCCTTCTTAACTCTGACAGAAGGTTGAATAATTTTATTTACCAAAAAACAACCGATAATCAAGCTATAGCAACCGATGGTCGAAGCGGCTGTAATTTATGTAGTTACTGTATTATTTTGTGATTACATAATAAAATAAGGTAACTAAAATTATACTTTAGTATTGGATTGAAATTAATATAATAATAAAGTAGTAGTAATTATTAAGAAATGAAAGTGAGATTCACTAAAATATTTTTTCTTTTGTTGTTTTGTATAGCAATCCAAGTCAATGCACAAACAGTAGAAGTCCAGGGCCAATTAAAAATTGCAACTGTCAATCTCAATAATGCTGCAACAGATGTAGTAATGCGAAAAGCAGATGGCACATTAGAAAAAAGAGATGTAACTACGATCGGTGGAGAAGCACCAGGCACAGCTATAGGAGATATTAAATTTTGGAATGGGACAACTTGGACTATCCTGCCTGCAGGAATTTCAGGTCAAACCCTAAAAGTTTCCCCTTCTAATATACCTCAATGGCAAAATGTGGGTAAAACTTACATTATCATACAAGGCAATACCACCAATGCTCAAGCAGCAACTCAAGTTGCTACTGAGTTTGGTGCCAACACCCAGTTTGTATGGGTTCAAAATACAACAGCACTGACTAGCTTAAATCTAAATGCTATCACCAACTTAATAGAATTAAAAATCATCAACAATACGGGACTTACTACTGTAAACACAAATGGCTTGATCAATGTAGTAAGTACAATTGAAGTAAAAGACAATCCCACTCTGCTGTCTTTGTCTATGCCGGTTTTGACAGCAAATAGTGGAAATATTAATTGCCAAAATAATATAAATTTAACGACACTTTCATTGCCAGCTTTTGCTTCAAATAGTGGAAATCTTACGTGTAGAAATAATCCAGCCTTAGCGGCTTCAACTTTTCCTGCTTTAACGGCCAATAGCGGAAATTTTACTTATAATGATAATTATGCCTTAACCGCCTTATCCTTGCCAGTCTTGGCCGCAAATAGTGGAGATTTTTATTGTTTTAATAATTCAGCTTTGGCTACATTATCCGTGCCATCATTGGTTTCAAGTAGCGGAGATTTTACTTGTTCTAATAATGATGCCTTAACCGCCTTATCCTTGCCAGTCTTGGCCACAAACAGTGGGTCTTTTACGTGCGATGGTAATGCAGCGTTAACCGCCTTATCCTTGCCAGTCTTGGCCACAAGCATTGGGTCTTTTATGTGCGTTGGTAATGCAGCCTTAACCTCCTTATCCTTGCCAACATTAGCTACATACAGTGGCAATTTTCAGTGCCAGAATAATCAAATTTTAACCTCTTTATCTTTGCCAGCATTATCCACGAATAGTGGGTATTTTACATGCAGTGGTAATACGGTCATAACCTCCTTATCCTTGCCAGTCTTGGCTACGAATAATGGGTCTTTTACGTGCAGTAGTAATCCAGGCTTAACCTCCTTATCCTTGCCAGTCTTGGCCACAAGTAGTGGGTCTTTTACGTGCAATAGTAATGCAGCGTTAACCTCTTTAAGCTTGCCAGTTCTAACAAGTAGTGGGGATTTCGTTTGTAATGGTAATACAGCGTTAACCTCCTTATCCTTGCCAGTTTTAGCCGTAAACAGCAGTAGTTTTTCGTGTTCTCAAAATCCAGCCATAACCACCTTATTCTTGCCAGTATTGTCTACAAGTGGCAATTTTTCGTGTCAGTATAATCAAACTTTAAGCTCTTTATCTTTGCCGGTTTTGGCAACAATTGCTAGTTTTTATTCTGATTATAATCCAGTTTTAACCTCAATAACTTTGCCAGTTCTAACAAGCAGTGGATCTTTTGATTGCAAGAATAATGCAGCCTTAACCTCCATCTCTTTCCCATCTTTAACTACATATACACACGCTCAATTTTATGGAATTAATAATGCCTTACCAAGCGCCCAAATCAATGCTTTGCTTGCCAAATTTGTAGCCTTAGGTGCTACACCATTAATTAATATAGCACTACAAGGTCAGACACCACCGGCACCACCTACAGGACAAGGCATTATAGATAAAAATGCTTTGATTGCT
>JAYUTD010000398.1:0-3653 GCA_043755305.1 Saprospiraceae bacterium | reverse complement strand
ATTTTTGGATTTATGTAAGGTTGCCATCATTTTAGTATTCGCATCGAAAGGAATTTCTTCAATTCGCTCATATAGCTTTTGGATTTCTATCGCTGGACTTCCGGAAGCGTTAGCCAAGTGAATCAAGGCAATCTCAACCGGGTCGCCAACTTCTGTTACTTTAGGACCTTTATTTTCCAAAGAAGCATTATTGCACAAGGCTCCAATAATTTTTATTTTTTCAAAATTTTCTTTTTGTTTAATACCCTCATTTTTAAACATTAGTACTTTGTTTTCGATACTTACTTTTACTATTTCATTAGGGAAACAGAAGGTATCTACAAAAATTTTATTTTCAGTAAGTGTACCTGTTTTATCTGTTAATATAACACTAGTGCTCCCTAAGGTTTCAACAGCAGAAAGTTTTTTCACTATTGCATTTCGTTTTGCCATTAACAACATTCCGTAGGACAAAGCCACCGTAGACACAATGGGAAGTCCTTCTGGAAAAGCTGCTACAGACAAGGCAATCGAAGTTTCTAATATTAAATACCATTCTTTGCCTTGAATTACTCCAATGACAACAAATATCGCCGTCATGATTAAAGTTACCCAAATTAATTTTTTACTTAGGGCAAGTAGTTTTTTGTCCAAAGGTGATTTACTATCAACCGAACTTTCTACTAACGCACTAATTTTTCCCAATTCAGTTGCTTTCGCTATACCAGTAATAATTGCTTTTCCCTTGCCATTCATCACAGATGTTCCTTTAAATACCATATTCAATCTGTCGCCAAGAGCAATATCGTTTGCAAGCGTTGCTGTATTTTTGATACTAGGAAGCGACTCACCGGTTAGTGAAGATTCGTCGCACTGCAGCTGATTGCATTCTACCAACCGCCCATCTCCAGGGATGATATCACCAGCCTCAAGTGTAATCAAGTCGCCTGGGGCTATATGGTCAGATTCGATTTTATGTATTTTTCCATCCCTTACAACTTTGGATTCGATAATGTCCATCTTTTTCAAAGCATTCATAGAACTTCGAGCTTGCATTTCCATCAAAAAACCAATCATTGCATTTAATATAAGTACCACTGCAATGGCAATAGCTTCCATAGTGTGTTGAAAATATACTGAAACTACAATTGCAAGCACCAATAAATATACAATTGGATTTTTAAATTGACTTAATAATATAAGCCAGATGCTTTTTGTAGGTTGATTTTCATAAATATTTAAACCAAATTTATTGTTTCGATTATGGGCTTCATGCATACTAAGCCCTTTATCCAAATTGGTGCTCAGAGATTTCAATATTTCATCAACTGACAGACAATGGGTATCTTCGATTGGATATTTGACTTGCATAGACTATTTGTTTATATTATTTTTCAATATAGCATTATTTACTTGCGGAAATATACCAAGTCTTATATGGAAATAAATTTGGCCAATAGAATAGTATTTATTCGATGCAAAGAATTTTGATTGTTGAATACAAATTCGATCGCAAGTATTACTTGTGAATAGTTTGCCTTCTACCTTTTTTTTGTTTCTTTAAGTGTTCTGCCTCGCTCAATGCTATTGCAATTGGTTGCTTTGGGTTTGTTACAATTTTATCGCTATTGCCAGAATGCAATTCTCTTTCTTTTATTTCATGAATGACTTTTGAAATCGTATTTTGTGATTTTATAGTGTATTTAAATCTCTTCTTGTAGAAGAATTCAGCTTTTACGATAAGATCTCCTTTTAATGAAAAAAGTGCAACTTGGTCGCAGGGATTACAAATATTGTAGCAGTCTTTTGAAACTAGGCTTGTTTCAAAATCAATTGTGGCCTTAGCTTTACCGTTTGATAAGCCAATGGATAGGATTAGGTGCATTGTATTGCGAAGATTTGTATATTCATTATAATTTTTTTTTATACTTATTTATTTAATTTGAAATATGTAAATTACATAGCTTTCTCTGTAGCAGTTGGAATTTCTACTTTTGCTATGTCAGTTGGAGGAATTATTCCAGAATACATTTTGGCGTACGCTGCAGTAAATTCAGCGCCAAAAAACAGAATCATTGACGAATAAGAAACCCACAGCAAAATCAAAATTATAGATCCCGCTGTTCCGTAAAGCGATGCTGGTTCTGCTTTTCCAAAATAATAGGCCAAGGCTAATTTGCCAAGTGTAAATAACAATCCTGTAACCAATGAACCCAACCAAACATGTTTCCATTTGATTTTTGCATCAGGTAGAACCTTGAAAATCATGGCAAATAGCCCAGATATTACAAAAAGAGAAATTATAAAATTTATTACACCGTATATGGTCAGCATCAGTGGCGAATTTTCAAATTGTATGCAATTGCTAAGGGCGGCCAAAGCCGTAGATATGACAAGTGAAATTGTCAATAAAAATCCGATTGCAAGTATTAAACCAAATGAAAAAAGTCGGGCCTCTAATATATTCCATATTCCATTATTTGCTTTTACTTTTACATTCCAAATGAGGTTTAAGGTTTTTTGGAGTTCGACAAATACACCGGTGGCACCAACCAATAAAATTGTAATACCTACTATAGAACCCCATGTAGTTGATTTTTCAGCGGTTGACTTTGTTATCACTTCTTGAATTTGCATAGCAGTTGCTGAACCAATGGTTTGTGAAATTTGGGATATTAATTTTTGGTTTACCGTATCTTGACCGAAAAAGTAACCTGCTATCGCTATAATTAAAACCAATAAACCTGGTATGCTGAATATAGCATAGTAAGCAATAACAGCACTTTGACGAAACGGATCTTTAGCATTCCATTCTTTAAAAGTAATTTTAAATAGTTTTCCTAAATCTTTTATTTTATGATTCATAAGTTAAAATTTGTACCTTATTTTATTTTAAGAATATAAGTAAACCTATTTACGTTCTCAACAATGTCAATGTCACTCAAGTTAAATCATTTATAAGTTTTAAAATATCATTACCTCGACTATGCAAATAGCTGGATTGCATTAATTGCCCACTCAATTTTTGCATCTCATTCACGTCTTCTAATTACAATCTGTTAATTTTGGTGCAATTAAATATGCTCTGCTTTCCAATGAAAACTCCCTCTTCTTTTGGGCTTTTGTTTGATGGTATATTCATTAAGCATAAAGCTTTGGTTCAGCCTTGCTATAAACATTTGACCGTACAATGCTATACAATTTCTGCGCTCTAATTTTCATTGTATTTGCAAAATTTAAAAGAAAAGATATTAAATGAAAAAACTTATGTAAAGATCTAAATATGTGAAAATACAAGTGTTATGAAATTACTCGGAATATTTATAAAATTAACTGATTTGAAATTTTTCGCTTCCTTCTGTGTTAAAGTCAAGCAGTTAATTAGCCATAGACATTGATTGAGGATTCAATATGCATTTGGATTGGCTAGTGAGAAACCAAGTTTTGTAGTACTTCATTTTTTCAAGACATGCTATAAAAGATTATCATTTAGCGTGCCGCTGCAATTCTAGATATTCCTTCAATTACCCACCAAACTTCTCAATATTTCCTTCATCGGCCTTATCGCATTTATATACTCAATGGTTGGCCCGGCACACCATACGGTCTTGTAACTGCTTTTTTCAAAAGTTGATTTTTTTACTGCCCGCATGCCCTTGAGGTAAATAAAAAAC
>JAYUTD010000397.1:0-9159 GCA_043755305.1 Saprospiraceae bacterium | reverse complement strand
TTTTGTCAAACTTGGCTGGCTTGCATCATGGAAAAAAATTATATAGGAAGAAAGATGGGAAGAAGTCTTCCTTACTTTGTAGAAGAGCCTTCATAGGGAAAGCTACAGAGAAGGAGAACTAGCACTTACCGTGCCTATGGCTTTTATAGAAGGCCTCAAAATATGAAATACGACCATAAATCTTAAATAGTAATGGATCATGTAATCAGCATCAATTTCCCCCAAACTGTGTGATGAATATTTTGATTCAAAGATTTAAATTGCAGGCTATAATATAAAAGAGAAATGGGCTTACTAATTAGGCATACAATCAAGCAATCATTCGTTAATTAGATATAAACTCACCAAAAATAGTAATATGAATATATTTACCACCAAATCCTTCAAAAAAATTCCGATTGTACTTTTGCTAATGGCTTTTGGTATTTTTACCAATGCACAGGCATTGAGAATACCTTCTGATACTAATTTTTCTAATGCTATTGGCAGAAGAGTAGGAGCTGCCAATGTTGACATTAAGTACAATGCGCCCGGCGTCAAAGGCCGGGAAGGCAAAATATGGGGCACCAATGTTGTGCCTTATGGCTTTATTGTACTTGGTTTCGGTTCCGATATGGCCTCGCCGTGGCGAGCTGGAGCAGATGAATCCACCACTATATCATTTTCACACGATGCCACCATCAATGGACGAAAACTGAAGGCCGGCAAGTATGGTTTTTTTATAGCGGTGTACCCCGATTCATGCACTTTGATTTTTAATACCAATACTGAAGGCTGGGGCAGTTACTTCTATGATCAAAGCAAAGACGTGCTGAGGATTACTGCAAAACAGCAAAAAGCAATGCCTGTTTCTGTGGAAAGGCTTGAATATAAATTCATCAATCAACAAGCCAACTCCGTGGACGTGGCCCTCGATTGGGAATACTGGCGAATACCTTTCACCGTAAGTTTTGATAATGGTACAGCCATACTCAATAGTATTAAGGAGCAGTTGACGGGTGCGCTCGGATTCGATCCACCAAGTCTTTCGGCTGGTGCTAAATGGTGTCTTGACAACAATGTCAATTTGGATCAGGCATTGCATTGGATCAATACAGCCATCGACCCGGCTTTAGGCGGCAACAATAGTTTTACCAATCTATCTGTTAAATCAAGTATATTGGCCAAACAGGGTAAGACAAAACAAAGTGAAGAAACCATGAATAGTGCTTTGGATAACGGCACAGCACTTGAAATGCATACCTACGGTCGCCAGCTTTTGCAAAAAAATGAAATCGATAAGGCCATTGCAGTATTCGAAAAAAACTACAAAAAGTTCAATGGAGTATGGCCCACTACCGTAGGTCTTATGAGGGCTTATTCTGCTAAAGGGGACTATGTCAAGGCTTTAAAATATGCTTATGAGGCACTGCCTCAGGCACCTGCAGGTATCAATAAAGCTACCGTAGAAGAAAATATAAAGTTGCTTGAAAGTGGAAAACCTGTGAAGCAATAACTGAAATACTTATGGTTAAAAAGTGGTATATCCTGTATACTTTTTTGTTTTTTGTGGTTGACATTGCAAATGCTAACAATGGATTTTATACGCCTATTACATCTATACAGGGCTTAAGCCAGAATGAAGTTCGGTGCATCTTGCAGGATAAAAAGGGCTACTTATGGGTAGGCACTCAAGATGGCCTCAACCAATACGATGGCTATGAGTTTAAAAAATATTCAAGAATACCATTTGATAAAAACAGCCTCTCGTCCGAACTTGTCAATACATTGATGGAGGATAGCAAAGAAAGGTTATGGATTGGCACCATTGGCGGCCTGGATATTTTGGACAAGGCAAGAACCTCTTTTACAAGCCTCAGTAACCATTTTCAAGTTAAAAATTCTGTTACAAATGTAAAATCCATTGTTCAGGTTGATGATGGAACTTTCATTGTCGCTACAGCGGAAAGTTTATTTAAATTAAGGGAAAGCAATGGTAGTTTTAGCGCAGCCCAGATTGAGTTGGCAGACAAGGGTATCAAAATTCTAAAAGGAGTAAAAGACAATAGGCGAAATATTTGGTATGTGACAAATAAAGGTCTTTATTACCTTCCAGCTAATTCTAATAAGTGTATAAGAAAAGCAAACTCCAGCAATGATGTCATAAAAGACATCTTTTGTGACAAGGCAAATAATATTTGGTACATAGCTAAAGATATTTTGTATAAATACGATACCACTATTGACAAAATATTTTCTTATTCTTTGGCGGTGAAAGCCAGCTCTATATTCATTGATCGGTACAATGAATTGTGGATAGGGTCTGTAGGACAAGGAATCTATAACCTTGATCTTAAGAGTAAAAATTTTGACCTAAAACAATTAAAAGAAAAAATTATAGCACAGGGCAGTATTGCTGATATGACCATAAATTCTATTTACGAAGGAAACGACCCCGACGAAGATGTGCTTTGGTGCGGCACCGGTTCGCAGGGTTTGATTCAATACAGTCGATCAAAGAATAGCTTTGAAAATCTACATGATATTATTAAAAAAAGAAGTCCTGAAGCTTCTTCTTATTTTTCGTTATATACTGACCAGGATTTACTTTTTGCAGGCACTGAAAATGGATTGTATACACTTAATTTGAAAAATTATGAAGTTGGGAAGATAATGGTTGAAAAAGTCAATGACAAAGCCAATCAACACCAGGAAATGTATAAAGACAATAAGGACAATATTTGGTTAGGCACCAATGATGGCTTGTACATTAAACGAAAATCGCAATTGCGCTACTCAAAATTTGATATACCTGCTTTTGGTAAAGAAGCTTATACTGTTTTTAAAATCAAATCAGATAAACAAGGCAATTTATGGGCAGGTACATCCAAAGGTCTCATAAAAATAGCTTCCGAAGGTGTAAAAGTTATTGACTCATTAATTATAAGCGGAATAAAAGAGAAAATCAGCAATATAGGAGCTCTTGACATTGACCTCAAGGACAATCTTTGGATAGGCACAACCAAAGGGCTTTATATTTATAATGACAAAACTATAGAAAAGTACAACTATGAAGCCAACAAGAAAAATGGCTTGATAGAAAATGTGGTCAATGATATTTATATCAGCAAAAAGGGACAGGTGTGGATTGCTAGCACAAAAGGGCTGAGTAAAGCAATGTATGGAAAAGGAGACAAACTTATGTTTGAGCACTTTACAGAAGAGAATGGACTATTCAATACCTATATTTATGGAATTGCAGAGGATAGTACTGGTCATTTATGGCTGAGTTCAAACAAAGGCTTATTTGATTTTGATCCTGAAAAGAAATTGTTTAAATGGTATGGAGCCACCGATGGTCTCAACAATGAAGAATTTAATAGCGGAGCTTTTTATTCTGACAATAAAGGCAACATGTACTTTGGCGGCATCAACTTACTTGTGAAATTCAATCCGCAACGCATTGTCAAAAACAAACACATTCCTAAAATATATATAAGTGAGGTAAAAATAGATGATCAACCTATAAGCATAAAAAATGCCAAGCTATCCGTAAAACACACTGCCAAAGTGGTATCTATCAAACTTTCAGCAATTGACTTTACCAATCCTCAGAAAAATCAGTATGCCTACCGCATCAAAGGCTTACACAATGAATGGTTGCACTTGGGCAATCAACGCATCATTAACCTTATTAACCTGCCCTATGGTGATAATGTAATAGAAGTGAAAGGCAGCAATAATGAAGGTGTTTGGAATGAGCAAAATTTTGTGCAATTGACCATAAACCGGGAGAGTCCTTTTTGGAGAAAGACCTGGTTTTATGCATTGCTCATTGCGTTTGTTTCTGCTTTAATGTATGCCCTCCATAAATCAAGACTCAATGCAAAATTGGCTATGGAGCGTGTAAGATTGGAAGAGAATGAAAGAGTAAGAAAAATGGCATCTCAGGACTTGCACGATGATTTTGGCAATTCACTTACAAGAATTACGATTCTCACCGAAATGATCATGTCAAAAATACACCAACATAAATATGAAGAAGCAGATGATTTGTTGATGAAGATTTCGGATAATTCCAATCGATTGTACCAGGGAACAAAAGATTTTATATGGTCGATTAGTGCGAATAGTGAAAACCTTTTTGAAGCAATAGTTAGAATTAAGGATTATGCTGAAGAGTCTTTGTCTATGACCGATGTTTCCTTTACCGTCACTGGTATCGACGATACACTCAAAAAATACAAATTGCCTCCGGCATCGAGCCGCCACGTCGTAATGATTATGAAAGAGGCCATAATGAATACATTAAAACATGCTGAAGCCACAAATGCAAATATGGTGGTATTAGTGCATCAAAACCTTCTGAAACTTCAATGGTCTGACAATGGCAAAGGCATACCATCAATATTTACACAAGCCAAAGGCAATGGCATGGACAATATGAAAAACAGGTCTACTACTATAGGAGCAAGCATCGACATACAATCTAATGCGCTTGCAGGCACCACCATTACAATCATTTTACCAATAGTCAATTAATGAGCAATACATTTGATAGAAACAATACTTTGAGAATATGCATCATTGAAGACGATGCAGTAATCAGACAAGGCTTTGTAGAATTACTTGGCAATGAAAAAGAATTTATCATCACAGGCGCTTATCGAAGTTGTGAAGATTTTTTTAAAGACCTGACCAATGCTAAGCCAAATGTTGTCATCGTTGATATAGAGTTGCCAGGTATGAATGGCATAGAAGGGATTAAAAGAATCAAAAAAATAGACGATAAAATACAGATGATTGTCGTTACTGTTTATGAAAACGATGACCTTGTATTTAAAGCCTTGTGTGCCGGAGCTTCCGGCTACCTTACCAAAAATATTCCTTCGAAACGACTGGTAGATGCCATCCACGAATTAGTACAAGGTGGGGCACCGATGAGTACCAATATCGCAAGGATGGTTGTAGCATCCTTTCAAAAAAACCATAATTCACCATTGTCTGAAAGAGAGATTCAAGTGTTGGAGTATATCGCCAAAGGCAAAAGCTACACAGCAATTGCCACTGATCTTTTTATAGACAAGGAGACCGTAAAGTCACACATAAAAAATATCTACTTCAAGCTTGAGGTACACAGTAAGGCCGACGCATTAGAAAAGGCGAAAAGGGAGAAGTGGATATAAATACGCAATAATTATAAAAAGGGTTTTATTTACAAAAATGTGCGTGCAGTAAATTTTTTAAAATGTAAAATGCACCCCGGCAATTATATTCATGCCCAAATCGTCAGCAAAATACCTTTGCTTGTTAAGATAGTCTCTGTATTTCGCATTGAATATATTGTCCGATTTTAAATAAAACATCAATCGGTTTTCATTAAGTTGTTTTTGAAAAGACAATTTAATATAGAATAGGTTATACCCTGGAGGTGGAGCTACATAGTCCTGAGATGGCTGTATGTTGCTTTGCTTAAATACGTACTGATGGCTGCATTCCAATTCAATGTTTTCGAATTTACCCCATTTAGGCATGCTGTATTTGATGGTGGAATGTACATTTGAAGAAGGCAGATTGATGATGCCAAGTTTGGATTCAATTTCATACCCTCTGATAAAGCTATACTTGACATTAAGCATCCATTGACTGCTGAGGTTGTATATGGAAGAAACATCGATGCCATATATTTTTGCATCGGTTTTTTCATATTTATACACAGGGAAAGCACCTCTTAGCGTAAGCCTTATTTCATCCTGTGGCTTTAAGAAAATATAATTGTTGATCAACTGATAATAGGCCAGTGCTTCTAAAAAGAAAGTGTTATTGACCCTAGACTCAATAGATAACGTAGCCTTTAAAGATTGCTCCTGCGTTAAATTTTTACTGCCCTCTTCTATGCCACTTACGCCTTGGTGCAGGCCCAGGCTGTACAGCTCATTAATGGCCGGACTCCTGTCTATAAAACCAATGTTGCTTTTAATTTTAAAACCTTCTGCAGGTGAATAACTTGATCCTATTACTGCACTCTTGTTGTCAAACAAATTGTTGTACCTTACTATTCTGCGGGGCAGGGTATTTTCTATGAGGGCAACTCTTTGGTTTTTGAGGTCATACCTTAGACCGCATTCAAATTCCCATTTGTTTCGCTTTACAGTAAGCAAACCAAAGACGCCACCATCATAGCCGTTGTAGTCCGGAATAAGCGGCAGAATGCCTGTCTCAGGGTTATTGATGTTATTGGTAATGGTGCTTTGAAGGCCTGTTCTGAAAGTAGTATTTTCATTCCATTGAAAAGTAAATTTACCTTCTGCATACTGTGTAAATTGCTGTATACTCAATGCAGGTATCGTTGACCTTCCAGCCCTCCGCACGTCATATTCTTTTCTTGTATTGTATTGAGAAGCATATGTGAAATCCATCCACTGCCGATCATTGAAAAAGTATTTGGTATGCACTTTAAGCAAATGATGGCTCACTTGTTGTCGCGGAGAAGCGATGGTATAGGCAAATGTGTCACGGGTATACAATGGCACATCTCTTTTCAGTGCTTCAGACAAGTCGGTAAGATTACTAATGTGAGAGCCTCGCAATATGCCAATTTCTGTATTGAATGTGCTGAAGTATAAGTCACTGTTCCAATTGGTGCTGTGCTTTTTTTCCACTTGCAAAGCCAGATTCTTTTCATTGCTGCCTGTATTGGTCAGAAAATAAGCAGACGATTGTTTATCACCACTTTTTTTGTAAGTAGCAGATAGCTTCCACGCAGTATTCTTATAGGCACGACTTGCTTGTCCATTGATACCATGTCCATGGCCATTGGACTCAAAATAATAAGCTGCTTTCCCATGCAGATGTGGTTCTGTCGATATTTTATTTGGTTCTACCAATACCACGCTTCCCAGGTTGCTGCCTTGATGTTCTATAGTAGATGCCCCTTTTATTACTATGATTTTGTTGGCGGCAAAAGGGTCGATTTCCGGACTATGGTCGTTGCCCCATTGCTGCCCGCTTTGAGGTACACCATTGTTGACAATGAGCAATCTGCTTCCATACATTCCGCTGACTATGGGTTTAGAAATACCACTTCCATTTCGCAGGCTGCTTACACCTACTATAGCTTGCAACATATTGCCCAGCGATTGATTGAGATTTTCATTGATGTTTTTTTCACTCAGGGCCTGAACGGATTGTGTAGTTTGTTTTTTTTGCCCTTCCACAGTCACACCATGGAGCGCATGACTAAAATGGTCTATGTATATTACTATGCTTGTGTCCTTTTTAATGTCAATGTACTTTTTTTGGGTCTCACATCCAATATGTGAAATAGCAAGATGATAGCTATTTCTACATACATTCCTGAATGCAAAAAACCCCAAAGAATCCGTTAATACCGTATTCTGGGACGATTCAAGATGGACATTCGCATTACTAATAGGAAAACCAGTTTCCAGATCTATGACATATCCTGAAAATAGAGTCGTACAATCCTGACTATAAAGCCTGATGGACAATAAGAAAAGTAAATATATGAAACACGGTCTACTTAACATCGAAGGTAAATGTCACTTCTACATCTGTCTCACCACCTGCATTGGTAATGTCACCTGCGGATACGTTAATGGCTGATTTATTGGGCAAGTGCCTTAGCGTTAAAGTAATAGTGCCTTTACCGGTGTTGCCTGTTGATAAAGCAGTAGCCAGACCTATGGGTAAGCCATTTACATCTTTATCATTGTATAAGACAACAAGATCCGGTTTTGATGACTTATAGAAAAACTGGTGGTCTTCTGCTTCCTTAGTTATTTCGGTTGTGATGTCTTCTGAAGGATTGACTGTTTCATTGGATAGTAGTAAAATACCGCTGTAGCTTGTGTTGGCTTGTAATTCACCTTTGACAATTATAGGTGCAGTACCTCCATCACCATCCAGGTCTTTAAAACTCATGACAACATTATTTCCGCCTGCAGCCGGTGTTAGGATATAAGCTACTGTAGTAATTAGTTCTTCTTCATTGATTGGCTTTGGATCAGGGTCACAGGCAGACAATGCCATAATTGAAGCAAATATCAGGCAAGACAAATAAAATTTTCTTGATTTCATTTTACAAATTTTTATGAGTTTATGTAAACGTAAAACAAAGATAGTAAAAAGAAATTACAAATGCAACGTTGTTGCATTAAATAAAGTGCCTGTGCTTAGTATACTTTTGTAATAATTCAAATTTTAGAATTTCTTGTGCAGATATGAAATAATGTCGGAACATTGTGTGGAAAACAGAAAATTTAGCAATGCATTTCAAATTAAATTTTAGTTTTTGCCCACAATAAGCAAGCTTCTTTGTATGCTATACCGTCACTGAATTGTGCACCTTGAAGATGCCATTGATACATATCTTCTTCCCTCGTCTTTTCATATTTTTTTTCCAACATCGATAGGGCCATTTCTTCATTTACTGCTAATTTAGAGATCTTTAGTATGATACAATGTTCAGCCAAAAAATCCAGATAATACAAAAATCCAGCCTCTTCGAAATCAAGGTACCTTTTGCTACTGAATATTTTGTACCATACACTGTCAGAAAATTGTCTGATAAAATGGATGACTGCTTCATTGTTATCCTCTTTCAATTTTTGCCAATAAGTGGCATCTATACCATTGGCGGATAAAAATAAAGCAAACTCATTGGCCAATGGAGCAAGTTCTTCAGGAGTAAGTTGTCTGAAATTCAATATTGTTTTTTTGCAAAAATAGGCATAAGAAATGAGTAAATGCAACTACCAATTTTTTTTAGTCCATTTTGCCAAAGAAAATTCCGGGTTTATGGATTTATTTTAATTCAATTTTTTTTATCAATATTATATTGGAGCAGCCTTCACTTTTCGCATACGATATATTCGCTTGAAATGGAAATATTTTTGTGCCTTGATCTCCTAGAGTTTCTGAAACATCGACACCTATCACTTTCTCTCCATTGTCAAGAGTGACTTCGTATCCACCACAGCAAAGGCATTTTCTAAATTCAAATCCGGTAAAAGTGGCATTGTAGTTTGATTTACTGCACGAAGCAAAAGCAAGTAGAAATATTATATAAAGCTTATTCATTTTAATTGTGTTTTTAATTAAATTTTTAAAGGCATCTTTCTTTACAATTTAGTTTGGAATCTCCTCAAAAGTCACTAT
>JAYUTD010000396.1:0-3669 GCA_043755305.1 Saprospiraceae bacterium | reverse complement strand
CCACATCCACGAGTTGACCATGGACATAAGCGATACCGAAGGCAATGCCCTACTCCACCCTACCACGTATTACACCTTAAATAATATTGCCGATGGCGCAAAATTAAATCCTATAGAATTAATAAAAACAAGAACTGTAAAAAAGGCAATGCCCTCAAACAGTAAGAAATCAAGCAATAAAAAAACGGGCACCGCAGTTGCAAAAAATACCACCAGTGTAGATTTTGCAGCAGTAAAGCCTTTGCTTACAAAATATACTTGTGCGGCTTGCCACAATGCTACAAAAAAACAAATTGGTCCTGCGTACAAAGAAATCGCAAAGCGAGGTTACAGCAATGACAAGATCGTGCAATTGATATGGAAACCCAATCCGGCCAACTGGCCCACTTATCCAACAGAAATGGCGGCTATGCCTCAGGTCAAGAAGGAAGATGGACTGAAGATTGCGGCGTGGATCAATAGTCTTAGGTAATGTAATTAGCTAATTAGCTAATTAGCTAATTGTAATTTTCAACTGTGCCTTTAAGCATGGAGCATTTTTCCATTCAACTTCCTGGCTAGGATAGTGTAATAAAAGGCTGTGCCATATCTGTTTTTATTTTGGAGATGACGAATTCAAGCGCTTCCATTCTGGCTTTTTGAATCGCTAATTGTGAATTAAGGGATTGGTACCTGGAATTGGAGAGTATATAATCTTCCAGTGTTTTTCCTTTTTCGATACCTGCCTTTACAGATGGAAGGTGGAAGAGCTGGGTCAGCAAATCGGTCAAAGCCATGATTTTTTTCATGGTCCTGCCACAGACCTTTTTTTGATTGGCCAACTGTCTTTCTTTGCATGCGAGTATGCTGCTGAATGTACTTTTTGTTTCTACAGGCAAAGGCAGGTCAATATCGTCTTCCTCGTATACTACTTCATTGGCGACCTTTGCCAACACTTCTATTGCCGGCCAAAGTGTATCGTCCAAATCCAGGTAATGAAGCTCAGCATCATCGTACTTCCATAAAGGGCTGCCTATCATTCCTGCCATTGCTTTTATGCTTATGCCATTTTCGCATCGATACCTCCACAGCCAATCGATGTCATGATAAGGGTAATCTTCATTGGTATAATTAATTTTTGGTTTCTTCATGGTTGTTTTTTTTTATAAGGTGCAATTATAATGGTGCCTTGCGCATGATGTGCAGAAAAAATCAAGGAATCAATTAAGCGATGGAGACTCATGGTGCAGAAGTGCACTAAGCCAAGTAATCTCAAACTTCAATTCATCTATTCGACACTTTCTTTTGATCCGCCTACCCATGAGTGCGGCATATTTCCTATATATTTTTGCGTAGTACACTTCAAATTCTGGGGTCATCTTGCATGAAGGATGCTGCTTCAGCTTGTGCACGAGTTGCATGATGATGCTAAGTTTCTCAATCCTGTCCCATTCGTTTTCGTGCCATTCCTCCAGTTGGTAGAGCTGCATACTCTTCTTTCCTATCCACATATCAAGGTTTTGGGCCATGCGAGCAAGCCTTGCATTGTCTACCACCGGAGTAATTTGCCAGGTGTCTTCCATAATCCGCATTTTCTCTTCATAAAGCAAGTACATGTTGTATTCATGGTCTAAAGCCCTGCGGATTTCACCTTCTGTGCAACCTAAAAAGCCTGCAATATTATATATCTTCATCTCAAAGCAATTTCTTAAGAAGGTGATGAGATCTGCCGGGCCAACCAATTCTTCATAGCTCGTGGGGTTACGACCTATTTTTTCCCTAAATTCTTTTAGTAATTTCATAGTATAGAAATTTTATTATTAAAAAAAATTACCTTATAAAAATGGATCAGCACTATTTCTCTTTAACGGCATGAAAATTTATTTTGTTACAGTATTATTTCTTAAATTTTTCTAAAAACTTTGCCAAAATACTTTTTTACCGAAAGCAGTGCGGCTTTAAGTCCACATGAGTAATTAAGTAAAGAAAAATGAACGCTATGCAAACAATTTTTCAAACCACAGCGAAGCCAATTGTAAAAAAGCAGGTTGCCGGAAATTATACTGAGTGTAGTACCATAAAAGATGGAGCCGACATGGTATGGAGCACAAAAACCCGCTCCATCCAAAATGCGCTCCACTCTTGGAGCACCTTTTCGTGGAGCGCAAAAAAGGTGCTCCAAAAAAAAGTGCTCCAAAAAAGGAAAGGCTATGCTTGCGCAGGATTGGGTAAGTGCGATTGCTATGTAAAAGTCTCAAATAAATATAAACGAATAGATTAAAATTCCTAAATTCGCATTGTGAAACAAAGAATTTATATTGATACTTCTGTTTTTGGTGGTTATTTTGATACTGAATTTTCTGCTTATACAAAACCATTGTTCGACAGGATTTTTGCAGAGGAATTGACTTTACTGTTTTCAACCATTACACAAGAAGAATTAATCAATGCTCCACAAGAAGTAAAAGCATTTGTCCAACAAATTAATATTTTTTAAACTGAATTCCTGGAATTAAACCATGATATTATCCAACTTGACAATGAATATATCAGTAATAATGTTGTTGGTAAAACAAGTTATGCTGATTGTTTACATATTGCCACTGCAAGTTACCATCATGCTGACTATTTAGTAAGTTGGAAATTTAATCATATAGTAAATGTTAATAGGATTATTGGCTATAATTCAATTAACATCCGGAATGGATACAAAGCATTAGAAATACGAACCCCAAGAGAATTTATTATTTATGGAAACGAAGAATAATATAACAAAACAAGATACTAAAACTTCAGAAAAAAAGTTTGAAGCTGTAAAATATATGAGGGAACAAAGAGAAAAAATAAGCAAAGAGCTATTTGATCTAACTCCTGAGCAAATTCTGAAGCATTTTGAAGATGTTAAGAAATCAACAGACATTCGGCCCAGTGCATAACATAGTACTTGCGAGCAAGCTTTGCATTGTCTACCACCGGAGTAATTTGCCAGGTGTCTTCCATAATCCGCATTTTCTCGTCATAAAGCAAGTACATGTTGTATTCATGGTCCAAAGCCCTGCGGATTTCACCTTCTGTGCAACCTAAAAAGCCTGCAATATTATATATCTTCATTTCAAAGCAATTTCTTAAGAAGGTGATGAGGTCTGCCGGCCCAACCAACTCATCATAACTCCTCGGGTTCCGACCCATTTTTTCCCTAAATTCTTTCAGTAATTTCATAGTATAGAAATTTTATTATAAAAATAAATTACAGTATTACAATGGATCAGCACTATTTCTCTTTAACGGCATAAAAATTTATTTTGTTACAGTATTATTTCTTAAATTTTTCTAAAATCTTTGCCAAAATGCTTTTTTACCGAAAGCAGTGCGGCTTTACGTCCATATGAGTAATTAAATAAAAAAAAATGAACGGTATGCAAGCTATTTTTCATACCACAGCGAAGTCAATTGTAAAAAAGGAGGTTGCAGGAAATTATACTGAGTGTAGTACCATAAAAGATGGAGCCGACATGGTATGGAGCACAAAAACACGCTCCACCCAAAATGCGCTCCACTCTTGGAGCACATTTTCGTGGAGCGCAACAAAGGTGCTCCAAAAAAAAGTGCTCCAAAAAAGGAAAGTCTATGCATTTAATTATATTTTACAAAAAATAAATTATGCTGCAAAGTTGCGCAAACATTGCTCTG
>JAYUTD010000395.1:0-9189 GCA_043755305.1 Saprospiraceae bacterium | reverse complement strand
TATATTTTTTAGATTTATGGCAATACAAAATGTTTATTTAGGTTAAGAAATTGTAATGTTTGTGTAAATTTAAGGTTAATTAGAGTTTACAGGGCACTTTGGATTGGGTAGAATCCATATTGGCCTAAATGGAGAATAATAAAAATAAATAGTGTGTTAAAAAATGTGCTGCTTGCTATAAATTTATTATTGTTGCACACTATTAACTGATATAAATGATTGAAGCCAAAAACATCTCAAAATCATATGGTAGCTTAAAAGTATTGGACAATGTAAATTTTTATGTTGACAAATCTTCTATTGTATCTATTGTAGGTAAATCGGGAGCTGGCAAGAGCACATTGCTGCATATCTTAGGCACATTGGAACAGGCGGATGCGGGGGAGCTTTTCATTGATGGTATGGAGGTGTCAAAATACAATGAAAAAAAACTTGCAAAATTTAGAAATGAATACATTGGTTTTATTTTCCAATTTCACCATTTACTAGATGAGTTTACTGCATTGGAAAATGTATGTATGCCCGCCCTTATCAGAGGTGAGTCAAAGGCTACATCAGCGCACAAAGCAAAAGAATTGCTTGACTACCTTGGTTTAGGCGAAAGATTAAACCACAAGCCGTCTGAATTGTCTGGTGGCGAACAGCAGAGAGTGGCTGCCGCACGGGCACTTATCAATCGGCCTGCGGTAATATTTGCGGATGAACCTTCGGGAAATCTGGACAACAACAATTCAGCTGAAATGCATGCACTTTTTCAGAAGATGTGTAACGATTTCAATCAAACTTTTATTATTGTAACGCACAATATTGAATTGGCTCAATTAAGTGATGCCAGGTATGAATTGATTAATGGAAAACTCCAACAACAATAAATTTATTTTTTTAGGAAAAAATGCTCAAAAATTTAGAAATAAAAAATTACGCCCTGATCCAGAATCTATCCATTGATTTAGATAGAGGATTGAATATAATCACGGGTGAAACAGGTGCCGGTAAGTCAATTTTATTGGGTGCGCTAGGCTTGATTATGGGTAAAAGGGCGGACAGTAAAGTATTGTTTGATCCGGCAAATAAATGCGTGGTAGAGGCTAAATTTGATTTAAGTGATCTTGACCTTTATTCTTTTTTTGAAAGCAATGAATTGGACTACGACAACGACCTGGTATTAAGAAGAGAAATTTCTACTGCCGGTAAATCAAGGGCTTTTATAAATGATACACCAACAACATTGGATGTATTACAAGAACTTGCGGATAATCTTGTGGATTTGCACCAACAATTTGACACATTGGCTATGCACAAGCAAAAATTTCAAATTGAAGCTATTGATGCATTGGCCAATAATGAGGCAGAATTGATTGAGTATAAGAAAAATTATGCTTTGTATAAGGCAGCCCAAAAAAAACTCAACCAACTCAAGTCCCTGTCTCATGATGCCCATAAAGAACTAGACTATATTACATTTCAATGGAAAGAAATCAACGAAGCAAAATTAGTGGCTAATGAACAAAATGAATTGGAAACTCAACTTGATAAACTAAGCAATTCAGAAGACATCATAAGAATAGCTTCCATGGCCTCTAATATAATTGTAGAAGATGAAGCATCATTGGTCCAAAGACTCACTGAATTGGCGAGGGAGTTTTCCACCATTGCCAAAATTGATAGTCAATACAATACAGTCTATGAGCGCCTGCATAGTGCCATAGAGGAGCTAAAGGACATCGCAAGTGAAGCTGCAAATATTGCAGAAGATGTAGAGTCTGATCCTGCTCAAATGCAACTACTTCAGGAAAGATTGACACTCATATACCGGTTACAAAAAAAACATGGCGTCAATGATTTAGCATCGATTATTGAACTAGGAGAAAATCTTCACTTAAAACTTAAAAGCTTTGAAAACAATGACGAAAACATTGCTTCCCTTGAAAAAGAGTTGAGTGTTCTTTATGAAATATTATTAAAGCAAGCCAATTTACTCAGTGCAAAAAGATTGAAGACAGCCGGGCCTTTTGAAAAACAAATCAACGATTTACTTGCACAACTTTCTATGCCAAATGCAAAGATTAAAGTACAAATAAAACCGGATCCTGAGTTGAATGCCAGCGGCATGGATACTATTCAATTCTTGTTTGCCACAAATAAAGGCAGCGAGTTTTTGCCGCTCAAAGATATAGCATCAGGTGGTGAAATGTCAAGATTGACTTTGTGTATTAAATCCATATTGGCGGAGAAAATGAAACTCGCCACTATGATATTTGACGAGATAGATACAGGGGTATCCGGAGAAGTATCCTCGAAAATGGGCAATATACTCAAAGCGATGGCCCAAGGTCATCAATTGATCGTTATTACCCACTCGCCTCAGATAGCGTCAAAAGCCGATATCCATTACTATGTGTACAAGAAGGATGAAAAGGACAGAACTACAAGCCACATGCGCATACTTACACGGGATGAAAGACTGAAAGAGATTGCAACAATGCTCAGCGGAGAAAATCCAGGAAAAGCAGCCTTTGACAATGCAAAAGAATTGCTCAAATTTAAATAAACGTATTCAATGATTAAGCACATAGAACATATTGGGATTGCAGTAAAAGACATCGACACAGCGGAAGAGGTTTATGAGGCACTTCTTGGCATAAAGCCTTACAAAAGAGAAGAGGTAAAATCAGAAAAAGTAATAACATCATTTTTTGCGACAGGCCAAAAAATTGAGTTACTTGCATCTACTGATCCCAATGGTGTTATTGCTAAATATATTGAAAAAAAAGGGGAAGGAATTCACCACATAGCTTTTGAAGTAGATGACATCTATGCAGAAATGGATCGCCTCAAAGCCAATGGATTTACACTCGTAAATGAAAAGCCAAAGCATGGTGCCGACAATAAACTTATATGTTTTGTTCACCCAAAGACAGCCAATGGAGTTCTTATAGAACTTTGTATGGAAATTAAGTAATGGCGGGTGTTTAAAGCTATTTATATTTTATAAATTTCATGGCCTTATCTTATGCTCACCATAGGTCACTCCAATTTTTCACACCTAATCTTCGCCTTTTTTAAATAAGAAAGAATTCCTTTGTTGCCTTGAAGGTGACCAGCTCCTACAGAAACGAAAGTACTTTCATTTTTTATTGCGGATATAATTCTTTCACTCATAATGCTATTTCTGTCGTACAACATGGCTTTTCTAAAAGGCCCAAGGCTTTTCTTGCTGCTTTTGTAAAGTTGTCTCTCATTGTTTTGCTGGTACAAATCACACAAATGATTGATAGATTTACGAAATGCTGCAGGATTTCTGCATAATTCAGTAAATTGTTTCATCTGCACCTTCAGATCCAATTTTTTGGCAATACTGTATTGCTCCTCTTGAGACTCAAGTCCGGACAAAGTTAATTGTGCATCTAATGCCAATTGCATCAGGTATTGATCAAGACTGTAAGCAAAGTCATTGTTCAGTACTTTTGATGCCAATAATGACTGTAAAAAAATGGGGGCGGTATCGTCAAATTGTAAAAGATCAAGGCCAAAACTTTTTAGAAGTATTTGCCTGTATTTTTGGATTTTTTTAGGGCTAAAATTAACACTATATCTCTCACTATCTGCTAATGTAAAGGCTTTTTTAACAAGCGAGTTGTCCACACTGCTCAAGTCCATTTCTCCAATGTAGCTTGAGCATTCTCTAATAAGTTTAGAAGCCAAAGGGCAAAAGGCAAAAGCTCTCTTATCCGATACGTGCATAGTGCCCATAAGATATGAAGCCCTGGCAGTGTCTGTAGAAGTTAATTTGTAAATCAATAGGAGAAAAGTTTACTAAAAAAAATGGCTGACCAAAAATCTGATCAGCCACTTGTTTTTATTTACAAAGAATACTATGATGCGTATTCCGGCTCATTTTCGTAATCGTATGGCAATACTTTTTCTTTCTTAACTTTACTTAAAGTCATCAAAGTTTTTAATCTTTCGATTTCTTCGATTTGAGACAAAGTTTTGAATAAAAGTTTTTCGTAGGTAGGAATATCCTTACAAACTATTTTTAGTAAGAAGTCAGCATCACCGGTGATAATGTAACATTCTGTAATTTCATCTACTTGCTTGACCTTTTTTATGAAGTTTTCAAGTGCATTTGGTTTTTGCCATGCAAGTGAAACCAAAACATATGTTTTGACATTCAATCCTATAGAAGTTGAATCCACTTTCGCGTGATAACTTAGGATAATGCCGGCTTGCTCTAGTTTTTTTACCCTTTCTAAAGTTGGTGCTGGAGACAAACCAATTTTTCTTGATAGATCAAGATTGGTAATCTTGCTATTTTCCTGCAATAATTTCAGGATTTTGAGGTCTATCTTGTCTAATTTGTAATCTGACATGTGATTATTAAAATTTTATTTTAAAAAAGTAATTTGATTAAACGAATGCAAAGAAAAATATAATTTTATGATTTTCAAAAATTTTGACCTTTAATTTTTAGTTAAATGCCATATTTCTTCATTTTAAACGATTATTGCCAATTTTAGTTTCAATTTTTAACTGAAAATGCTGAAAATGAGCACAGAATTTTTATTTTAAAGAAATCAAGCGATTTTCATGGCATACAAATTAAACCATAAAGTTAGCCGTTTTCAAAATATTATATGTAAAATTTAGAAATTGGATAAATTTAAGTTATAACGCAAAAAAGAAAGGTTTGTTTAAATTAAATAAAATATTAAGTATGTAGCCATTGGTGAAATTAAATTTTGACCTCGTCCGATAAAAGTGAAGTCCCTTACCTAACAGCAAATACATCAAATGGCACCAATATTTTACCTATTACCCTATGCTGGACCAGAAAAAATTCATCCTTATCTGTATATACCATAAATCTGGTGTCCGGACTTACTTCTTTAGGGCTAAATTTATTTTCTTTGAACTCGATATTGGGCAATGAATACAATATAGCCTTTCGGTTTTTCCCGTCTTTGGTTTTGAGATTTATTTCACAAAAGACAGGTTGCTGCAATATCATCTCCTTATTAGAGTTATTGGCATCATTGTACTCAGCAACAATATTTTCATAATTTGCCAAATATGGTTCAATAAGCTTTTCATTGACTTTTGGCAGTCTTTCATTGGTATAAGGGTTATAAAGATCATAACCAATCATTTTTTTAATCAACGTAAAAGAAGAGGGCTTGTCATATGGATATTTGATTTCAACTTGCTGAATATTTTCAATTTTTTCTGCAAATATATTTTTTGTCTCGTACTCATTCATGTCAAATACAAAAATGGTCCTTATAGATCCATAGTAATTTGTAGCATACATGACGTAAGGTTGTTTGGCGCCTTCCATCAAAAAACCTGTGCCAGTACCATCTCCAACGTCAGGTCCAATAAAAAAAGATTTCATCAATTTTTCCCTTCTGTCGAAAGCCCTTACGTGTATACCTTGTTTATCAATTGACTTTATCAAATTTTCACTTGCCAAAACTGAAGGAACGTATTTGACCTTTAAATTTTTCAAGATAGAAAACAAATATGCAGTGGATTCCGGTCGTGCGGCTCTTCCATTATTTAGAAACCATGTATTTCCTCTTTTTGTGAAAATAACGGGAGGATAGTTTTTGCGCTCTATACTTAGAGTGGCAATCTCCTCTGTATTTTCGATCTTAAATTGTCTGTCAGATAAGTCAAAACCTTGCTCTCCGGGTTTTCCCTTTACAATATAAAATCCTATGGCTACAACGCATAGGAAAATAAATACAATAAGCATTTTTTTATTCATGACATTCCATTTTAGATGGTTTCCTTTTTCTTAAATTGAATACTTTCGTTTTCTTCTATAACTATATATCAACCCGACTAATCCAATAAATATCAATGGAAGTACTATATTAAGCAATTGCCAAAATTTTCGCTCTTTCTTTGCCTTTACCTGATCAAGCAGCCTTAATTTCAATTCCTTGGACCTCGATGAGAGTATCCCTTTTTCATCCAGCATATATTCAATGCAATTGAGTATAAAATCTCTATTGCCTTTATAAAATTTCAATTCCCATTTGTTAAAACCAATTTCTTCTGTATCGCTTGTTCTCATATTTATTAGATTTTGCATAAAATCCACATCAGAAATCACTATTTGCTTCGTCGGAATACTTTTATCTCTATACGGCACTTTGAGTTGGTCCAATGTCTGTTTGAAAGCCTCCGGTACTCTATTTTTAAAATACGATTCAAATCTGCCTTCCAATAAAACGGCTGTTGGTTTATTGCCATCATTAAATTTTGCCGGATCAGGCTGATATTTGAGTATCTCAAAATTGAGCCTTACAGGATTGAATTGTGTGCGTGAATAACTTGAGCTGGAAAGCAGGATTGTCTTTTTTACATCCTTGGTGGATAAGGTATCTATACTAGATGGAAAAAACATATTTACTCTATCAATGTTTCGATTGATAACATGATTGTTTTTTGAAGCAATACTGAGATGATAATTCCAGGGAAAAAGCATGGTCTGCGGTTTTCCGCCGGCCATACCCACGATTTGTGGAATATTACTGCATTCTAAATCTATGATATAATTAGGTAAGATACGCACTCCATACTTAAACAGCATGTCATCTACACCTGTGACAATGTCTCGAGGTACATACATTTTATATTTTGCTATGCTGTCAAGGCCCGCATCTAGTTTTTCAATTGCCCAAATAACTTTTCCGCCACGCATGATATATTGGTCTATTTTAAATTGGCTTTCGAGGCTTAGTTGCTTGTGTGGGGCAGCAACGATTAGTAAATTGATAGAAGTGTCTATTGCTACCAGGCTATCCAGAATCAGCCTGCCAGTATCGTAAAATTTTCGCAATTCTCGCTCTAATCTAAAAGTATACTTGCCTTCAAGTTCTCCATTTCCTGTAGTAAATGCAATGTTTTGCTTTTCCTTCAGCATCATTTTCTGAAATGTATTGGCAAATTTATACTCCAGCAATGCAATAGAATTATTGAGCACCACTTCTTCGTCACTGCCTTGCGTTTGTTCTTCAAGCAGGTTGACCACAGCTTTGTGCGAACCAATATTGATCAGGGCATACGGATAGATCGCTTTTTGCACCAACTGCGTGCCATCATAATATTTTAACGAAGTAGGGACTATGCCGTCTTTTACCAATTCATCCCTCGTTTTTTTTATCTGCTCTGAAGTGCCTTGTATGGGGTTTTCAAATTCATATTGAATCTTAGGGTTTTGGCCTTTGAGCTGATCGAGCATTTCAGCGGTAGCACTTCTTAATCGTTTAAAGCCGGCAGGAAACTCACCTTCTAATAATATTTTTATATAAATCACATCGTTGACTTCATTGATCACATCTTTAGTGGCCTGAGTCAAAGTATACCTTTTGTCCTGGGTCAGGTCTGCAAATGTATTGATATATGCTGACAGTAAATTAACCACAATTACTATACCACATATAATTAAAAAATTGACCCATTGTTTGTTTGGCTTGCTTTTCATCCCTCTCATTTTTTAGTCGTAACTATGGCATAACTTGCCGATACAAAAACGACGATCAATCCTATAAAATATACCACATCGCGGCTGTCAATAGCCCCTTTGCTCATGGCATTGTAATGTGTCTCGATGCCTACTTTTTCAATAAATGCATCCAAATTTCCTATAAAAACAGGCATATCGGCCAGATACCCAAAAGCCATAAAAAGTATGAAGCACAAAAATGCCCCGACTATAAACGCCACAATCTGATTGTCTGTCAATGCACTTGCAAACATCCCTATTGCAACGAATGAAGCTGCCAGAAAAACTAAGCCGATATACGATCCAATGATGGCACCTACATCAAGGTTGCCTTTGGGCGAGCCTAGTTGATAAACGGAGTAGAAATAGAGCAAGGTAGGTAGTAACGCAAATATAACCAAGCTGAGATTTGCAAAATACTTGCCCAATATAATGTTATAGTCGCTCAAGGGTTTTGTGAATAGAAATTCAATGGTGCCTCTTTGTTTCTCTTCTGCAAAACTCCTCATAGTAATGGCCGGTATCAAAAATAAAAAGATAAAAGGGGCCAATGAAAACAATGGATCCATTGAAGCATAATTGAAATCTATTATACTGCTATCTGTAAATACCCACATAAAAAGACCGGTAAGTACCAGAAAGACAGCTACTACCAGATAAGCAATAAGGGAACTAAAAAAAGCATTGATTTCTTTCCAAAAAATACTAAGCATCGATATTGGTTTTCGTAAGTTTTTGAAATATATATTCCACACTGAGTTTCTGAAGGCTCATTTCTATGATCACCCAGTTGCGTGACGCACAAAGTCTGAATAAATCAGGCCTTATATCTATGCTGGCATCTGTGTATATTTTCAAAGTAGTGCCGACTCTTTCAATTTTAGAAACACTATCAATTTGAGAAAATGGATTGACCTCGAAATTATCTTCCAGGAGAGTCAGTAAAATAAGATTCTCCCCTTTTATTCTGTTTTGCAGTTCTTCAATAGGATCATCGGCTACGATAATTCCTTCATTGATTATTACCACCCGATCACACAGCGCCTGCACCTCTTGCATAATGTGGGTAGAAAAAATGACGGTCTTGGTCTTTCCAAGTTCTTTAATAAGTGCCCTTATATCTACCAATTGATTCATATCAAGTCCGGAGGTAGGTTCGTCAAGAATAAGGACTGCAGGGTCATGGAGCAATGCCTGCGCAAGGCCTACTCTCTGTCTGTAGCCTTTTGACAATGATCCTATCAATTTATGCTGCTCTTTGCCAAGCCCAGTAATATCTATTGTTTTGGCGATGGCCTTAGCAGGGCTACTGATTTTATGGATGGAAGCTGCAAGGCCTAGGTATTCCTTCACATACATATCTATATACAGTGGATTATGCTCGGGAAGATAACCAATGAGTTTTCTAGTTTCCAATGAGTCAATCATAGTGTCTATGCCGCAGATTGTGACGACTCCTTCATCCTGCGGAAGGTAAGAAGTAATCATTTTCATAGTGGTAGATTTTCCTGCTCCATTGGGACCTAAAAAGCCAAGTACCTCTCCTGGTTTTGCAGTAAAATTTATATGGTCTACCGCCACCTGATTGACAAATCTTTTTGTTAAACCCTCTACTTTTACCATCTGTTCAAATCGCTTCAGTTTATATTCAAATTGTGTCGTTAAGTGCCGAC
>JAYUTD010000394.1:0-3684 GCA_043755305.1 Saprospiraceae bacterium | reverse complement strand
AAAATCAATAAAAAAAGATTAAATGTTTTATTTCAAAAGTTCAAAAGTATTGCGGACTTCTATTTTCATCTCCTTTGAAATATTGTCTTTTACGAGAGCCGGGATAGAAATATTGTAGTCTGCCAAAAGCACTCTAAAATTAGAAGATACACTTACTTGCCCGCCTTTAACAGTAAAGATTGACTCGGTCTTAATATCTTTTGTCACTCCATGCATAGTCAATTTTCCTTCAACTTCGGCATTGAAGGTTCCATCTTTGGACAATTTAATAGCCGCAAAATTAACTATATTCCCTTTGAAAATAGCCTTGGGATACTTATCACTCTCCATATAATTTTCATTAAAATGTTCTTGCATCAATGCTTTTTCAAATGCGAACGCTTTAATCAGCACTGCATATTCGATTGCTCCGGTTGTAGCATCATATACTGCGGTAGCTTTATTATTTACAGCAGCAATTTCTTCCATTTTAGTAGAAGCATCAAAACTTATCTTGCCACTTTTCGTAAAGTATTTTTGTGCCGACATAAAATTGGCAAATCCGAAAAGTGAGGCTATTAAAAAGATCTTTTTCATTATTAAATTTTATTTATTTTATTAAAACACATTGAACCAATACAACATCAGAAAGGATGCCTGTAGGCTTTCCTTTAACAACGACGTTATCACCTACCTTAATGTTACCGATTGAAGCACCCTTTTCAAATTCACAAATCACATTAGCCATTGGGTTTTGAGTGCTAAGAATAACTGAAGGTTTTCCATCTTCATTTTCAATGGCTGAAATAGTCCCGGACACTTGGACAAGTTTATCATTGTATTTGGAATTGGCTTCAGACTCATTTGACGTATATGCCGCTTCGAGGTCAGAAGCTGTAATTATAATTTCTGCCGTTTTGTCAACGTTACTTGCCAGCGGTCGATTCCATTGATAATAACCATAGGCACCGCCAACTACAACAAATATTAATATCAAATAAATTAATTTTTTCATGGTATCAATTATTTTTTATGCCCTGGCTTATCCAGGCTTCTACTTTAGCAATATTACAATTAGATAATTTTGGTGCTCCTTGCGGCATAGCTTTGTACCCACCTGAGTGCTTTATACTGCCAAGTAAGCTTTGGCTTTCAGCATATATTTTTACTTGAGCATATGACTCTATATCAACACCACCTTGATTTGCAGCAGTGCTGTGACAAACGAGGCAGTTGTCCTTAATAATAGGAACAATATCTTTAGCATAACTCATGTCAGTTGTCACACAAGGTGTGGTGGGATATAAGTCTTCCGCATAATCATAATAACAGCTCGTTAAGCCCATATTTAACGTTAAAATTACTATGATAAATCTAATTGTTTTTTGCTCCATTGTCTATCCAATATTTAATTTTATTTAATGTACATGTATCCATTTTCGTTCCATTAAGTGGCATTTTCACATAACCTGACGACCAATTGATTGAATTAAAAAATTTACCATTGTCTACATTTGCTTTCAAATTGTCATATCCTTCAATATTGATACCACCAGAAGGATTGGAAGACTTATGACAACCAATACATTGGCTATCTACAACTTTTTTTACAAAACCGCTATACGTAACACCCTCAACTTTACACCCTATCGGCAGACCATAGTTTGGATTACAAGATTCATTTTTAGCGCCTTGCTGTATCCATTTAGAAATGATTGCTATTTGGTCGGAACTCAACCTTTTCGCCGGTGGCGGAGGCATGACGTCATCAGCATCTGTCGTGGTGATCGATTTAAAAAATTTACTGTTTAAATCATTTGGCTTTACTTTGCCAGTACTTATGATCTTTTGATAATTTTCCAAATTCACTCCTTCGCTGTAGGTACCAGCAGCATGACAGCCGCTTATCGCACAGTTTTGGGTGATGATTGGCTTTACGTCGAGGTCAAAATAAATTTTGGTATTGTCACATTTCACACCGGTAGAATCCAATAAGATAGGCGGATTAACTATATTGGTATCCATAGGTATTGTATCCATAGGGTCTATTATTGATGGAAATGGGTCATGCACACATCCACTTGGTACAATCAGAATACCTATGAGAAGTATAGCTCCCAAAAGAAAAAAGAATATTGATTTATTATTCATAATAGCAAATATCAACATTTAACGAATAATCATCCATACATTATATATTTCAAACCCTTAAACAGCTATTTTGCTTACTGAATCGGGCAAAACGTATATCTGATTAAATAATTAATTGTATAATAAAGTCATAAAAGTAATTTAAAATTCCTTCAATTCACAAACTGAAATAAAATTTTTTGCACTCTCAAATATATTCTGAACATTTTTATCAGAATAGCCGGCATACATTGACAACTCTGCTTTTTCGATTATGTCAGTATATTCTTTGGCAATCGAAGCTCCATTTATTTTATCAGACAAAAAGTTTTGAATGTATTTTTTATTTAAATTTTCAGTCAAAATACCGTATTTTGACTGAAGATAATTGTTGATTGCAAATCCTATCTCTTTATAAAATAGCTCATATCTGTTGTCATCCATAAGTCGTTTGGCCGTCCTTAGTTTTAAAAGCGCAAGCTGTCCTGCATTTTGTTTTTTCAATTCCAGTTTTTGTTCTTCACTAAGGATTTTAATGCTTTTAGGTTTACTCTTCCCTAACCAAAGGGTAAAGACAAAAATAAAAGGTAAAATTAGTAAAAATACCCACTTAGGAAAAAGTCCGGAATCCTCCTCTTTATTTAAATCCCCTTTAAAAAAATTAACTGCCGAAGACTTCTCTTTTTTGACTGTAAAAACAGGGGTCTTTGATTCTAACGTTACATAACTTTCTTTATTGGTATCAAAATAGGAAAACATAGGCTTAAGCGTAAATGTGCCTTCAGATTTTGGCGTGATAAGGTACTCAACTACCTTTTTATGCCAAACAATGTTGTTCTCAATAAATTCCTCATCCTGCACAGTGCGGGCAGGAAATACTTCGAAATCAGGGCCGAAGTTTTGCACCGGAGGGCCAACTTGTCTGCTATCTCCTGTGCCCAAAATGGTAAGTTTTAAATGGATAGACTGGTTCGTTGTAAAGTTTGAATTGTCAATAGTGCTCTCAACTCTATACTCTCCCACTCCACCGGAAAATGTACCAGGTGCTCCTTGAGGTAATGCTTTGACATCAATGGTCTCCTCATTTGTAGTCAGGTTTTTTTGTACATAACTCCCAAATGGATTTTGAAAAGGATTAAATCCTGGAATTCTTTTTTGTATCTGGTAAATGGTGGGACCGATTTTTAAAATTCCGGTTTTCTGAGGATACAGTGCCACTGCGTCCAAGAGAATACCTTCGAATTGCTTATTTCCGACTTTAACACCAGAAATGGAAGACTGCGCCACCTTTAAGTCTTTTACAAAAAAACCTTCATAATCAGGCTTCAACGGTTCTTCTGAAAAACCAATATTTTCACCATAATATATTATATATTGTGCTATAATTTGCTGGCCAACATACGCCTTGGTCGGCGATACTTTCATCTTTGCGATTGCCGCAATATCACTGTTGGGCAAATCCTTGGCTTTGATATTTGACTTAACAACAGAAACATTCACAGGCTCTGTTTTGAAGGTTTTACCATTGGCCTCAATGATAGCCGGAGCTATGGTACAATTGCCTGTTTTTTTTGG
>JAYUTD010000393.1:0-9238 GCA_043755305.1 Saprospiraceae bacterium | reverse complement strand
ACATGCTCTTGCTACAAACCCACGCAATTCATTGCTGATGCTTGAGTTCATTTGTATGATATTTTTAATCAATGTCAGTGTGGCTTCTTTGGCATAAATAGCTCCGCCCTCGGATATAGCATTGTTGTCTTGCATATGATTGTCTTCAAGCAGTACTTTAGATGATTTGGCAGCATACAGGGCACCGCCTCTTTCAGCATCATTCTTGTGTATAGTATTGTACTTCAATTCTGCATTGGCACCATTGATATATACACCGGCTCCATAGGTGTTATATACCCAACTGCCATTGACAAAGATAGAATCTTTACCATCCTCGACTTGTGTGCTACCATCCATGATGACGCAATACTGTAGGAAAGATTTCTTTTTTGGACTCGTCCAAAATGAAGATGTATCTACCATTACAGTATGGTACGAAGGATATGCAGATGATGGTTTGCGACCAGACAATTTCGTTATATAACTGATTGATGGTGACTCATCACCGCCTCCAGGATAGCCACCTACCACAGTCAAGCCCTGCCTGATATGAAATGTCAAATCTCGAATATCGCCAGTAATTATTTCTTGTCCTTTCATTGTAGCATCCATTTGATAAGGCTTGCTATCCGGATAGTATGTTCCTTCAGTAATCAATACTGAATCAACATTGGGGCAATTGTGGGCCACGTACAATGCTTCTGTAAATGTGTGAAAAGCATTTGCCCAGCTATCCCCTGTGCCACCTGCTACTCTATTGGTATCGACATACATGATGTGAGAAATACAAGGGTCTCTAAATGTCTCGTATGCTCCTAAGTCGATTTGATAATTCATCACCCGAGTATCATGCTTGGCATCAAAGCGAATGGTATCAGGGATCAATGTCTTATTGCCTATATTGATGCAAGGGCTAATTACCTTGAGTCTCAAACCATCATCCATAGTACCAAACACCATATCAGTACCAATTATACTCATTTCATCCTCAAATACCGGATTTTTAGCAAATACATTATCAGTATTTACAAACAGAACATTATTATTGGCGCTTTTATAGGAAGATGAATCAAACTGCATGGCATTGTTGTCAAATACACAGAAAGATTCATTGAATATGTCATTGTAAAAATCAGCACCTATGTTAAGCAGACCAGTTTTGGTGTTTTTATAAAATATATTATTGATCAAGTCATTTGCACCAAGTGCTGTAGCAAATGCTCCACCATTTGTTGTGGATTCATTATTAAAAAAAGTATTGTTATGTATCTCGGTAAATCCGTAGTAGGTCTGAATAGCAGCTCCTAACTTTGCTGTATCAAGGACAAAGACATTGTTTATTGCAAGCATGTCACTATTGCCTGAGGCGATACCACCGCCTGTACCAAGGGCTTTATTTTTTGTGAATAGATTGCTTTCTACAGTGACGGGTCCACCTACAATGCCCAGGCCACCGCCATTTTGAGTAGAAAAATTAGAGGTGACGGCATTCTTATAAAATCGGCCATTGCTATTTACGATTTGCATTCCACCACCGCCATAGGTAATACCCCTATTGCTGCTGATTTTATTACTGTCAATTTTTATTTTGCATAATTCGATGTATGCACCACCTCCATATTTTGATACATTGGATGTAATCGTATTGTTGTGCAAAAAGATGTCACTCTGATTGGCAAAGATACCACCACCCCAGTTATAAGTCGTTGTATTCTTATGTATGACATTGTTCTTCATTATGATAGAATCCTGGTAAATAGAGAGGCCGCCACCTTGACTGCCAGTATTGTCAGATATAATATTATCAACCAGCATATGAAAGCCATTTGTCAAGTAAGCTCCACCTCCATCATTTCCTTGATTTAATGCAATTGTATTGTGTGTCAATACACTTTCACCACCTGTCATATAGAGGCCATGACCCAAATTATTTTGCATTACATTATCATTCAGTATAATGGTGTATGGATAATCGGCATAAATACCTGCACCCACATCATATTTTATTAAATGATTGTTGACCATCAAGCCACCAAATGTTTGGCTGTGCCCTTCAGTGATATAAAAGCCATCCAAAGTAATCTTTGGCAATCCTGTCCACTTTCCTGCATCACCACCAAGTATGACAGTATGCCGAGCATCATTTGTACCTACTGATATATTGCCTCTCAATGTGGAAGGGAACAAATCTCTATCTCTATTGGTACCACCATTTTTATAGCCACCATATACATACAATCCTCCTCGCATATGAAATGTTTTGTCCATGTCAGATGCTGTGTATAATTCGATACCTGATTGGTCTGTTTGCATTTCAAATGGCTTGTAAATGGGATAATAATCTCCTTTTGCTACATATATATCTTCAATATTTGGACAAGCCTGTGCTACATATAATGCAGTAGATACTTCTTTAAGTGCAGTGCCCCAATTCAGACCTTTACCTCCATTTTCTTGCTTATCAACAAATAGAGAGTCATATAGAGGACACTTAAAGTACTCGTAAGCTCCTATATCTCTATGCCCCCAATCTCTCAATCTAAAAGTTACATCGTGCGACATGTATCTATGGGATGCACCATTATCCAAAGCGGGTGAGCTAACTTTTACATTCAGACCATCATCCTCTGTGCGATATTTATTATCCGATCCATCAACATCCATATCATTAAAAAACAATGGATCTACATCTCCAAGAACACCTGGACATGATGTGCATAAAGGATGGCCGCCTTTTACAATAGTATTAGTAAGTGTCATAGAACCTGTCAAAATACTAATAGGATCTAGATCAAAATAAATGTTGTTTTTCAATATTGGGTCATTGCTCAAAGTATAAATCGATTGTCCTTCATCGGCAGTATTTGCATATGTAGTGCAATTGATTTGCTCAAAGTAGTCATTTTTATCATTGTACACTGCCCCTCCTAAGCTCAATACATTGGTAGCTTTATTTCCATGAAATACACTATTCCATACAAAAATACTATCACAAAGATAGCTATAAAAACCAGCCCCATGTAAGTCGGTAAGATTAGCATCAAAAAAACATCTATCAATCGTACCATGTGACTTAGTAGTATAAATGCCTCCACCCTTGCCGGCGGCTGCTGTATAATTGATCAGGAAATCTGAGTCTTCAATTTTGAATTTACCTTTGATATAAAATCCACTGCCAAACTTTGCACTATTACTTTTCACAATGTTATGATGCAGAATATTTGCAGAAGAATCCATATACATACCACCTCCATTTCCGGCAGCATTATTCGTGGATACAGTATTGTAACCCATATTGTATTGGTCAATTTTACTAATGAATATACCTGCGCCATCTCCACCGGTGTTTTGGTTTATGACATTGTTTTGCAATGATATACTCTTTGCATTTATACCATATAAACCACCACCTTTTTCATCCGAATAATTTTGCTCTACGGTACTATTTTTCACTGCATGGTAGCCATTGGTCATATAAACCCCACCACCATAACTAGCCCTGATAGGATTATTATTAATAGTCAATGTATATGGTTTATTGTCTGCAAATGCATTTTGTACAATGACTCCATCTATTATGGTGGTATCATTTCTTATGAACCAATATTGACT
Source organism: Saprospiraceae bacterium (assembly GCA_043755305.1). Lineage (GTDB taxonomy): Bacteria > Bacteroidota > Bacteroidia > Chitinophagales > Saprospiraceae > JADKBO01. The sequence goes on along the minus strand of JAYUTD010000393.1, from coordinate 5,644 downwards.
AGCAGACATCATGCTGGTATGGTAGGTTTTGTTACTACCATTTTGATTGACATCTCCACTGAGTATAGTAGGGAAAATACTGATATTTCGTAAAATACCGCCTGTTTTATAACCACCTAGCAAGACAACACCATCTCTTAGATGGAAGGAAGCATCACGAGGGTCGGTTGTCTCTGCTTCGATACCTTGTAAGTAATGCTGCATATTGTAAGGCTTGGCTATCGGATAGTATATACCTTGCGCTACACAGATGTATTTTATAAAAGGGCACATATGTGAAATAAAAATTGCCTCATCCAGCGTCTTGAATGCTTGCGACCATGCACTACCATTGCCAGATATAGGTACAGTATGATCTACGAATAAGGTATCAAATAATCCAGTAGGACACTTAACATTTGGCCCTTCATAAGCACCTAATTCAACTATTGATTTTTGGATTCGTGGTGAACCATAGATGTCTTTTGTGATGTATGACGGCAAGGCTGCATTGTCACCAATATTGACCATTGGTGAACCAACCAATAGTCTCAGGCCATCGTCAAAAGTGCCGTATTTATTGTCATCACCAGCCATCTCAAGTGTATCATAAAATGTAGGATTAATGGCAAAGACATTGTTTATACCTGTACCCAATTCATTTTGATTGCCAATTTTATATTTGGATGCTTTGTCCAATTGCAACGCATTGTTGTTGAATGTCAGCGTAACTGAAAGGGCAGAGTGCTGATAATCACTACCTACTACATTATACAATCCATTTTTCTTATTTCTGTGGAATATATTATTGGATACAAGATGATTACCTCCATCAATGTATAAGCCACCGACTTGAGTAGATTCATTATTGAAAAATGTATTGTTGACAATAGCATGGTTGCCCTGCTCTAACGTCAATGCACCACTTTTTTGTAGCGAGTGATTGTTATCAAATGCATTGTTGATGACTATACCATTTCCGTTTTTTATGTTAGCACATGCGGTAGTGTCTGCATTATTTTCTACAAAATAGTTACTTATCAATTTGTAATTTCCATTGATAGAGGCAATACCTGCAGCAGCCTTGGCTTGATTTTGTATGATCACCGTTTCTTTTACAATAGTGGTATCAGTGTTTAAATATATACCACCACCTATAACTGCATGATTGCCATCTATGGTGCAGTATGAAATTTGATTGGTACCACCATAGATAGTAATACCACCACCCTGTGACTTGTACATATCATTACCATTGACTGTCATTTTTTTTGTTGGTAAATCATTGGCCGTTCCGCCTGTGACAATGAATCCTTCTAGTACAGTAGTATCTAGTGGATCGAGCCAGTAGTCTTTATGATAACTCATCATGACTGTATGCCGTACAGATGTGTCTCCAATTTGGCCGCTAAGTATTGTCCTATTTTTCAACGGGTCTCGAAAGGCTGTGTCTCCTCTTATGATAAAGCCACCATACAGATTGACCCCAGTTCTGACATGAAAAGTTTTATCAAGGATGTCTGACGAAATTTTTTCAATGCCTTTGCCTGATGCTTGCATTTCATAAGGCTTAGAATTGGGTGTATATACATGGGCGGATACATTGATGACCGATACATTGGTACATTCATGGGCCAACCAAAGAGCGACATTCAAGTCTTGGATTGCAGATCTCCATCCAGCACCACCAGTAGTATGTACATGATTTTTATTGACATAGATTGTGTCTAAAGTGACACAATTGAGTTTTTCGTAAGCCCCCATATCCGCATGAGGTCCCAATATCCTGGGGATGCCAGCTATGTCCGTGGAAGTTTTTGTTAAGATGGCCAGATCAAAGCCAGCATCTAGTCCTACACTAAGTTCTTCAAGCACCAAGCCATCATCTCTGGTCATAAAAACATCGTCAGGCCCATCAAAATCAGATAATGCTGTAAAAGTCGGGACACCGCTGAAGATATTATTTGCAGATCCTGAGCCCAGGTCATTGTTTGTAACTCCGGCATAAGTAGCCGCACTCAATTGCATCAAATTGTTTTTAAATATTGGTGGATGATCTACTTCAAGTTTGTTGTATGCATAGTCTGCGCCAGCAATTGAAGTAAATATGCCTATAGCATTTTGATAAAAAATATTGTTTGAAATTTCAACCGTATCTCCTTTGAATTTGCTTATATATATGGCTCCTGCCGCATTGGGATTAGACGTTTTGTTGGCATAAAATGTATTATTGCAAATATGCATTTCGCTTGTGTCATGATTGGTAGCATTATTGTTTCCAATAGTTATACCAATTGCGCCATTGTTAACAATTGAATTATTGTAAACATTGCCTAAACCAATAGATATTGCACTTTGATTGTCCAAAATATAATTATTGTACACTTCTCCTTGCTCCACTACAATACCTAATAAATTATTTTTTACAACATTGTGATGGATTTTGCCGTGCGTATTTACTATGGCTTTATTATTGCCGGATATTGTATTATTCCAAACTGAAGAAGCACCCATTACCCCGTTTGATATATTATTAGTTATAGTGTTTGAGTAAACATCAGCATCATTTTTGTCTTGTAAAAAAATGCCGTTTTGTTGGTTCAATTTTATTATATTATCATGAATTTTTGTAAAGTGAATTAAGTTAATAGTCACACTTGGAGATAAGACTTCTAAAAAACCATTCACAATACCGGGATAAAAGATTGTTTTTTGTTCTGCAAAAATACCATGCCTAAAATTATTTTCAATTGTGTTGTAGGATATCTCACATGAATCGCCCAATATTTTTATTCCATTGCCATAGTTATTTTTTATTGTGTTATAAGAGCAGATACTTCTAAATGATTGTAGATAAATTGGCTCTGATGGATTGGTATTGATGTCATTACCCGTAATACGGTGGTTACTTCCTTTGATGTCAAGAATAATACTGGAATCGCCTAATATATTATTTGAAATAATGTTATAATTGATTGCACAACTGTCACCTTCTATGGTGATCAGTGACCCTTTCGGTACATAACGAAAATAAGTTGAAGGACTGGTGGTATGGTCTGTAATGGTATTGTTTGATAGGATAACGTGATCGCCTATCACTTCAATTGCCGATGCTTTTAATGCTCTATTTTCTTTGATTACGTTGCCATTTATTTTGATATGATTGCTGCGAATTTTTATACCTGCACCAGTGGTAAAAAAACCTTCTTCTCTAGCTCTTCTTGTCATTTGTGCAAAGCCACCTTTTATAGTAAATCCATCTAGTATGGTCGTATCCATTGCATTAATATTCGGCTCATGAATGGAAACAATATTTCTTGTAATCCCAGTAAGGATAGTCTCATTGATGGTTGGATTTCTCGTTCCACCACCAGTGGGATAGCCGCCATAAACTTCGAGGCCAGGTCTTAAGATAAAAGTAGGCGTTATGAATTGTTCAGTTAATTCTCCACTTGTGATTAATGTAAGATTAAAGTTATATGAATTGCCACTTGCAGGGTAATCATACTTTGCAGTATACCAATTATACCTATCAGGATTGTATGTTCCCTGAGCCACTTTGACTTCTTGCACCAAAGTACATCTTCTTGCATAGCTCAATGCCAGATTGAGATCAGTAAAAGCATTAGCCCATGATGATCCATTGCCGGGTGCAGGGTTATTAATGTCCACATATAAAATTGTAGATGTCGGACATCCTGATGTATTCCACAAATATGCTCCAATATTAGTCAATGCGGCCTTGCTTATGAGTTGAGGCAAAAGACCATCATCATCGGTAAACCATAAATTATCCGGGCCATCAAGGTCACTTGCGTTTATAAAATAGGGCAATTCAGTCCTTAGTGGTGAAGAGCCTACAAGAGAACCTCCTTGCACTATGGAATTTGTAGCTGGTAAATAAGGTGCTCCAAAGTTATACGTATTTGCAGCATTGCCATATACAACACTATTGATAAACACCATTTTTGAATCCACAATGTTTGAAGCATACAATACACTTCCGTCACTTGCAGTATTGCCAAAATAAGTACAAAAATTAATTTTGAAATTGAAGGTTTCATATTCGATATAGGAAAGCGTTTTAGGTGGGTCGGAAACATACATGGCTCCACCTTGATTGGCTATGTTATTGGCCAACACCGATTTTTCAATGAGGGCATTTTGGTAGCTGTCATTTGCCAGATACAGACCTCCACCTTGATTTGCACTATTATTTGTAATACTGGATTTTTTCACAGACAATCCGGTATTTTTCCCAAATATACCTCCACCCTGAAAATAAGCTGCGTTATTCATTAGCATGACATATCTCAATGTAGTGCTTCCTCCGACTGAGTAAATGCCGCCACCGTTGGTTCTCAATAATTCCATACCAGCCACAGTTATAGAACCCCCGACATTGGCATTGCCATCTTTCACAGAAAGTTGCTCCAATTTTAGGAGGCGGTTATTAATAATTACGTGGTGACAATTGTCAGAATTGTTGCCCAAGATGCCTATATCACCGCTGATTACTGTATTTTGTGCATGAGTAGCCGGATTGGCACTACCACCTAGATAGCCACCTATTATAGTCATATTTTTACTGGCAAAGAATGCATAATCTCTACTGTAGGTGCACCCCACACATCCGGCAGGGTAAGCCTTGGGTTTATAGGTGCCGGCATCAAGTTTGACAATCCCATCAATGGGCACATCTTCCATCATAGCTTGGAGATCATCCGATGCCGTAGCCCATGACAAGCCATCACCTGCGGGAGTACCAAAGGACTGGCTGACAAACCTTACATTTGATTGGCCATAACAAAGTCCAGCTATCATGAGATAACAATATAAAAATAAGTGCTTCATACTATTTTTTTAATTTTTACAAACACCTGTTTGGCAACTACTAATGATGCCAAATAATATTTGTTTTTGACAATATTTAATTTAAAGTCAAAATTAACACATCATGTACCAAAAAGGCAAAAGAACCATATACATGATGATGTATGTTTTCACACTAAATGAATTTTGGATTTGCAATACAAAACCAACTTCCTACTGGACTTCTAGCATAAAGATTAAAGATTATGCTCTATTTAGAAAATAAATCCAAGTTTCTCTATCGAATTGATCAATTTTTTATTCGTAGTTAGTTTTTTTACTTTCTTTACGCGTACTATATTTCATGAGTCTTTGTGTTGAATTTTTTTACCTAACTCTGCAATATTTTGATTCTTCATATCCAATTCGTGAAATGCTCTCTTCATAAAATCAGCATTGATAAGGCTGGTTTCAGCAAAACTATTTATTTTATCTGTGAGATTAGCATTTGTTTTCTTTAAAAATGTTTCACTTTCTACATGTAATTTTAGCTTGTCTTCTGTATGTGTAACATCATTTTCAGCAAATCTATTTGACCAAGAAAATTTTGCTTGGCCAAGGCTTCTTCATTCAGCTTGCCCATTAAATCATTAATGGTAGCAGTCTGGGTCTCACTGGTTGACGATAACAGCTTATATTTTTTTTGGGAAACACACGACGTCAATAAAAGAATGAACAGTGCAAATAGAATTGATTTCATGGTAATTATTATTTATTGATGAAATATTAAAATTCATTGTATATAAGTCTTAATATGATTAATAATATAAATAGCAGCAAATTTAAACTAAAG
>JAYUTD010000392.1:0-9255 GCA_043755305.1 Saprospiraceae bacterium | reverse complement strand
ATGAAAATTTTGTTGTCCAGCGCATATTTAGCTGCTGCGGGACTGTAGGATACCGATTCTGAAACACTGTTGTCCGCTTTTTCGCCGGTTAATAAATTGGCATGGGCAAATTGATTGGGCATGGATAAGTTGGCCCTATTGGATCTTTTCATTGGTTCTTTCTTGATACCGTTGATAATTTCTGATGGAGTAAGCCATGTTTCATATACCAGGAGGATAGAGCCACCTATAGTTTGAGTGGTGGGTGTAGTGAGCCCGGCCCAGATACCCCAGCCATGTTGGTATATCTTTGCCAAATCATTCTTATTGGCCCACATATTAATGGCTGTTGAATCCTCAGGAAATTTAAAATTGGGGATACCGGTTTGCGGAAAGGGAGCTGGAACAATGGTATGGTAGGTAAAAGCAGGGACTGCTTCCGCTACTGAAGCTACTGGCTTGGTTTTATTGCATGCAATCAATACTATGCCAATAATTAAATAAAAGAAGTAAAGATTTTTTTGTGTTTTCATAATAGTTAAATTAATTTACTTTAATACTATCAAAATTAAGTTATTTGCTGCCTGTATATACACGTATAATTACGTAAAATAAAACAGGTATAAATACGTGCTCTATCTTGGCATGATTGTTTGAAGATTTAATTAGATTATTTGCCACCTTTGTTTTATCTTCGTCAGCATTAGGCGCTAAAATTAGAATTTACCTTCCATGAATTGCATCCATAGCCTTTCAAAATAAAGACAGCATAGATATAGTTTTCACTATTACTGAAAAATGGCTTTAGCCCAGATGGGCCAGCCCTCCCAGTCAATGTATCGTAAAAGGAAATAATTTTATCAATGCCAATCTCGATGATTTTGAAAATGGCTCCATTAAATATCAATCCAGTCATCAGTATCAGCAATAGATCTTTTTTGACAGTATTTGATGCCATAGCAGATGCGATAGCGACTGAAACCATCATGCTGAATTCAAATGTACTTACACTCGAAGACAATACCTTGCCCAATGGAATCAATCTTTTGGTTAAGCAAAATGTCATCTGGACCAATCAGGCATTGTTAAAAAACAAAGGAAAGGTTGAAATAAGAGGGCAGGCCATTTTTAAAGATTAAAAAGGGCTGTTATTCGATTTTGTTAAAAATAGAATTGGCTACTACCCTATTCCCAGCTTTAATAACTATGGTGTAAATTCCTGTTGCAAAATGCTGAAAGTTGACCTGCTCCAAGCCAGCGTTGATTTTACCTTTGTAAACTATTTTACCATCTAACTGGTAGATCGCATAATCCATGCCTGATGTGCCATCTTTGATATACAAATAATTACTTGTATTCGTTGGGTAAATTTTTGGTTTAATTAAACCTGGTTCTTGCGTTGCAGTAGAAATTTCTTTTACACTGTTGTCTTTTGAAATCAACCACAAAGTAGGATCAAATTCCACCGACTTACACTCAAATGGCAAATTGACAACAAAAGTTTGCCCATTTGTTGTATGGTCAAGCCTAATAAGAGTATCTACACCGTCTCCTTTACATAATATGGGCAATGGCATTTCAAAAAAATCTACTGCGGCGTTTGATGTTTTTTGGTTTACTTTTATTTCAATGTAATTGAATACATCAGATGGACCCCACTCAATGGCGTAGCTTGGGTAGCCCTGTCCGGTGAACCAGTCCTCAAAAAATTCATCAAGATTCTGGCCACTCACCTCTTCCAAATGTCGTTTCAGTTGATTGGTTTTTGCATAATTGTATTTGCGGTCTTCAAGATAATTTCTGATACCTTGGAAAAAATGCTCGTCACCCAAAACCCATTTAAGCATGTGCAACAAATAGCCGCCTTTGTTGTACGTAAGGCGACCACTGAATATACGATTGATGCTGGTAGTGTCTGTCACAAAAACAGAGCCATCGGGAGCGCTTGTAACACTATTGAGTTTACCGGATTTCCATGTTGTCCAGGTAGACGGAATAAATTTTTCTCTCATAATGCTCTCGGAATAAGTGGCGAAGCCTTCATTTAACCAGATATCTTCCCACGACCCACATGTGACCATATCTCCAAACCATTGGTGTGCCAGTTCATGAGACAATAAGCCAATATCATAATTAGAAACAAAGGTCATGGTCTGGTGTTCTTGTCCACCGCGAAAGCCAAATTCAGCATGGCCATACTTTTCGTTTCTAAAAGGATATGGATAGAAAAGTGAATCGTACCATTGAATTACTTTTACCAAATCCCTTGTACCCGATATTGCACTGGACAAAGATTCGGGGTATACAAAATTGAGCATCTCAAGTTCTTTGCCATCGCTTAAGATGAGGGTGTCGGTATAGGCTTCATAATTGGTCACGCCCAGGCAGACCAAGTATGGCACAATCGGATACCTGTGTTTCCAATTGAATTGGTGTAAAGTATCATTGACTTCAACAATGGAGATAAGCTTGCCATTGCTTGCTGCCCGGTTTCCTTTTTGAGTAGTAATATGGACATCTATCGAATCCAATTTATCGGTCAAACCGTTTTTGCATGGCCACCAATCTTGCGCTCCATAGGGCTCTGAGAGTGTATACACTGACGGCACATTATTGCCGTGTGCCTTTGCTACGAAAGAACCTATACCGGAAGTTGGAGGTACACCTTCATATTTGATTTCAATATCGCCAGTTTCATTTTTATTCATTGGGGTATTGAGTTCTATTATAAGCCCGTAATCGCCTTCTCTTGTATAAATAAGATTAGTATTATCTCTCTTTATGTAATCGATGTTGAGGCTATTGGAAAGACTTAATTTGATGTTTTTTAAATCATCTTCTTTTCCAATAAATTTTATTTTTACAATGCCTTTGATATATTTCAAAGATGGATCAATGGTCCAATCAAAGTCATAGTGGACCAAATCGATGCGCCCATCGTCTTGTCTGTCCGCTTCAAGAAAAAGATCTCTGTTGGCAAAACTTTGTGCTTTGTGGCAATACGGATTTTCATCTTCCTTTTGGGCTGAAAGGATGTTGGTGGCGCAAAATGTGATAAAGAGCAATAGGTACCTCATGGACAATATTATTTTTATGTAAAAGTACGCAATGAAATCAACTATATTCATTCAAATAAAAAATGGATAGTACCCGGATAAACATACCTACCTGAAATAAAGCCCGAAATAATTTAAAAATCAATACGAAATGCTTTTAGCATCATCTATTTGAAGTTTGGGCATACCTTAAAAAAGGCCAATGAAAGGACTTGGCAAAGTTTTTCAGTATAGACTTCTCCACTGCGGAATAAAATTTGTTACCAATAAAAGGTGGCTCCTAAAAAGCGAAATAAAATTTGGGCCTTAAAAGGTGGGTAAAACATTCTTGTCAGACTAGTGTCTGACAAGTGTCAGACAGCAAACAATAATTGAAAGTCAACAATTTTAAATTAATTAATTGAAATCCAATGCACTGCATTTTACAATAGACTAATACACTTTTATACCATCTAATGAAATTAAAAATGCAAAATTTTATTTTAAATATTAAACGATTGCAAAATAAATAAACAACTATCTAAATTGGAGTGTACTTTATTTTACGCCATCATTTGACAGTGGTTACTTCGATATCACTTTTAAAAATTCTTCCTTTTTTCTTCTTGAAACATCGACAATTGCTCCATTGGTCAATTCTATCTGTCCACCATCACCCTTTATATATTTTGAAATAAAATTGAGGTTGATGATGTAAGAATGGTGTGGCCTGAAAAAAGTGTCTTCGGGTAGTAACTCCTCAAAGTCCTTCAAAGTTTTTGAAGCAACAACTTTTTTTCCCCCAACAAAAAAAAGATTGGTATAATTGCTGCTTGCTTCCAGATAGACCAAATCAGAGATGGCATAAAAGCATAGCCCGTCCAAAGTAGGAATAGCAAGTTTATTCAATGCAGCTTTCGGGTTTTTTATATTTTGCTGTAAAAGTTCGACTTGATTGCCGACATTGGCCACTTTGGTCAATTTTATTTTCTCAATTGAAGCCTTTAACTCTTCAATATCTATGGGTTTGAGCAGATAATCAAAAGCAGCGTATTTTATCGCTTTGATGGCATAATGGTCATAGGCTGTAGTGAAAATTAAATGGAAGTTTTTCTCCTTCAATTGGTTTAACAATTCAAAACCATTTACCCTTGGCATTTCAATGTCAAGAAAGACGAGATTGGGCTTGAGTCTTTCAATGACTTCTTTTCCCTCAATACCATCTGAGGCTTCTGCCACAATGCTAACCTCAGGACAATAGTCAGCAATTTTTTGCCGCAAGGCCATCCTCCCTTTGTTTTCGTCGTCAATTATGATTGCCTTTATCATGGTCTACTATTTTTGAAGTTCATACTTTTGTTTTAACTTATTCTCAATTTTAATTTGATGGTAGTCCCCGATGGCTGCTGATTTGCATCAAACAAGTCCAGTACTTCGATATGGCTTTGTTCATCTTCATTAAAAAGCCTTACCCTGTCTTCACTCAATTGCATGCCATAGGAAAGGTCTTTTTTTCGAGATACCTCAGAGGCAGCTTTGCGCCCAATACCATTGTCAGTAATGTCGTAGTAAAGAAAATCACCACGCTTTTCAACCTTTATGGTAAGAATACCATCATTTCCTTCCTTGTTTCTCAATCCATGTATTATGGCGTTTTCTATATATGGTTGTACTATCAAAGGCGGGATTTTTATGTCGTAATTATCAATGCTCTGGTCAATAGTATAAGTAGTTTTGAATTTGCCATCATTGCGCATTTCTTCCATTTCTACATATAGTTTGATGGTCTCCAAATCCTTTTGAAAAGCGATGACATTGTGCTTACTACTTTCCAATATATTTCTAATCAGTTTTGCAAATTTATTGAGGTAAAATGAAGCGTGGTATTTGTCATTTGATTGAATATAGGCATCAATACTATTGATACAATTAAAAATGAAGTGTGGGTTCATTTGTGCCTTTAGTGCTGCCATTTCTGTCTCTGCAATCTTATGTTTCACATCGGCTTCATTTTTAAGATGGCGTACTCTTTGGACATAAATCCTGATGCCAATGTAGATCAAAGCGGAAAAACTCAAAATATAAAACCACCACGTCTTGTACCAAGGGGCAAGAATGTGGAGAGTGATTTTAGCTGCATCTTTTGACCATAACAAATTGGTGTTTGCAGCCATTACTTCAAACGTATACTTACCTGGAGCCAATTGGGTGTAGTTGACAAAATTCCTATTCCCACTATATACCCAGCCTGTATCTAATGGCGACAATCGGTACTTATAAACTATATTGTCTGTTTGTGAGTAAGCAGGGCTTTGAAATTCAAAATTGATAAAATTGTTATCGGCATTAAGCACGATGTTGTGCAAATAACTTGCTACAGAGTCTGATACCAATGGTTCATTCAAAACATGGATACTTGTGATAAGTGGGCTAGGCGTATCAATGGTTTTATCTTTATAATTGTAAGGAACTTTATTGAATCCATTGATACCACCAAACCACAAATTGCCCGCATTGTCCTTAAGGCATGATGCGGTATTGAATTCCATCGATTGCAAGCCATCGTTTTCATTGTATTTTATGGATAAACCAGATTCGGGATTGATGGCTGTAAGCCCCGCATTACTGCCCACCCAAAGCTGACCTTTACCATCGGGAAGTACAGAGTATATAACATTGTCAGGCAAGCCCCGAGATTTGTTCCAAACCTTGACCACACTTTGATCATGGGCATTGGCTTGTATCAATCCATCATTAGTTCCTATCCACCAATAATTACCGCTAATGAAAAAATGTGGCGACATTTTTGAAATTTTTTGAAATTGAGGATAGAAAGTAAACACACCACTTATAAAATTATATTTTACCACATTAGTTCCTTCTGTTGCTATCAGGACTGTCGAATCTGACAACTGTTGCATATGCCTAGGACGCAAGTCAATTTTTTTTAATATATTGCCAACATCGCGACATGGCTCCCATCGATTGGTGCCAAGATTGAACCAACGCAAACCTAAATGGTAACCACCTACCAACAATTTATTGTAGTTGTCTATTTTTAACAAAGCAGCAAGTTGATCTGTCTTATTGTCATCATCATTGTAAATTACCATATGCTTTGTTTTTTTATTGAATGCACAGAGTCCACCCCATGTCGCCATCCACAATAAGTCTCTACTTTCAGCTACAATGGTATAAATATTATTGGCATCGGTTTTGTTTAATTTTGCAAGAGGTGGCAGATAATATTGGCTTTTATTGGTTTTTACATTGGTATGCATCAAACCTCCAAACAATGTACCACAATAAAAATCCACATCGTTATCTGTATGCATACTCATGATCATGTTGTCCGCTTGCTTCTGGCCAGGCAAAGCTTCATTGCGCCACATTCCAAATTTTGTATTGGGATCATACTTAGCAACACCACCCCCGCTCAAACCTATCCAGGTAGTATGTTGATTGTCCGTAAATAAACTCAATACAAATTTCTTGATTAAGGCATTTTGGTGGTAGACATTGCTCGATCTTCTAATCTCTCCAGTCCTCGTGTCAGCAATCAATACTCCTTCACTTCTGCTGCCCATCCATAGCGTATGGTCGTCTACACCGTGCAATTCAGTCGGATCTACCAATGGATTTTCACCATTAAATATTTCTTCAAATTTATTCAATGTGGGCTTTGGACTAAGCAGATCCAGCCTCCAAACAGAATTGTCATTGGCTACAATCCAGAGTGATTGGCCAAGGTTAAGCATGTTTTTGATTCTTAGTCCATCTTTTTGATTAAAAAAAGATTGCTCAATAATATGGTAGCCTCTGGCATCGTGCACCGCGAGCAATTTGTCCGTAGCAATGAAGATCTTCTTACCATCTGCAGATTTGGATAACGCGACAGGCTTATTAGCAATTTCTTTTTCATAGAAATCCTTCATACTTTTTTCCTTCATATTATAGCAATACAATCGCTCCCTGGTCCGTATCCAAAGATTGTCAAAGTCATCGCTTTGGATATCTTCAATCCAACTCGCCTCCTGGAAACGAAGATTGGGAAATTTCTGGAGTGGATTGTAAATGTGATTGGTGTACCTATCAAAAAGAAAAAGCTCTGCAGTTGTGCCAATCCAGAAGCGGTCATGGGCATCCGTATGCATTGCAGTAATCATCTGCGAGTAATCATTTCGGGCAATAGGCGAATCGACTTTTAATTCTATCTGGCTAATTTTTTTACCATCGTATCTATTTAACCCATGCTGGGTGCCAAACCACATAAATCCTTCTTTGGTCTGAGCGATGCTGTAGACACTGTTTTGTTTAAGTCCTTCCCGTGTAGTATAAGAATTGAAATAGAGGTTTTGTGCACATAAGTCAAAACTCAAATGAACAAAACATATTAATACTAAATATTCCTTTTTTAATCCACGCATTTATAAAAAAACATTATTACCTCTCAGAAAGTACCCAAAAACCAATATTAAGGACTAATGTAACTATTAGTTGTATAATATTAAATTAAATCCAGCAGAATAAAAATAATTGATATCATTATTATTAAACTTTTGCAATTCCTCCATGCTACCTTTCATTTATATACTGGAAATACCTCACTTGCATATTGGTATTCCAGTCCCTGATTCTGCATGATCAATTTACCTCTATTGGTGATACAATCATTGTCTTGCAAAAAAAGAGTATCCTCAATCTTTAAAGTAGCCAGTCTTTCGATGGTCAACTTTCCGCCATTCACAATTGAAAGTGAATGCACTATAGCATCCTTTCTTTTGATTACCGGATAATGAAATGTAGACGATGAAACATTGCCAATATAGACGTTGCTAAATTCATCCGGTACATTGGCGTTGCTCCAGTTTTTATAACAAAACCAATTGGTTTCATTGCCAGGTGCTCCGCCTATCCAAGTAGTATTTCGTTGGGCTTGCAATTGAGGCCCACAAATACTGTAGACAAGAAAAATATTTAAAAATATTTTTGTTTTCATGATGTGTAATATTTATGAGGATTATCATAATTAAATTAAAAGTTAATTGTTAAATAAATAGCCAAAATTATTTCTTAAAAAAAGGTAGTATGTATAAGTAATATTAAATGTGATCAAACCTAGTATTTGCAGAATAAAATAATTTTATAAAATTCGCTTTATATTTAAGTAATACACGTACTTGATCAATTGGTATTGCTATTAAAGAACAAAAAGCCAACATTTTTTATATTTGCACTAGTTATTTATTGGCTTTACTTTTTTTTCTGTGGCATTAAATATACCTTGCCCACATGGCGCAATTTGACCATGGAAGTATGCACCTTCCTTCATAATGAAGCCAGGAAGCAAACGAATTTTGGTATCTGCTCTGTAAGCAAGGTTATTGCCATAACTGCCGCTCATTACATGTGTACTTTCTATAGTGCCTGATGCTTGGTACCTATTTTGTCCACTGATGTCTCCAGAAAGTGGCTGGTATGATTGGCAATCTTGGTAGAGTTCTGTTCTCCATAGACCTCTACCAAAAGTTGAAGCAGTAAGCAATCCATTGTTAGTATTTACAAATAAATCTGTTACTGGAACTATGGGTAACCCATTGTAAAAAGGAACCCAATCATTCATGTTAAAGTCCATAAAATATACACCTTGACTTGAGCCAATATAAACATCTCCATCGGTGGTTACTGCACAAGAATATACTGGAATGTTGGGCAAACTAGCCGTGAAATTTGTCCAGGAAGCCCCAGAATCACCGCTATAAATAACCCTTGCAGCATTAGTGCTAGAAGAGGATGCAGTCACCCAGATCTCATTAGCATTTGCCTGATTCATTGATATATCTGTAATAACTCCTAAATTACCTGGCCATCCTGTTGTGCCAGAAATTGTACTCCAATTAGCTCCTTGATCATTCGATAAGCTTATCGTGGTTCCAGAAGAAATTATAACTCTATCTGGATAATTTTCTGAAACTGCCAATCCGCCCCTATGGGCAGAAGCACTTCCGTTGCCTAATGTACTACTTATTTGAGACCAAGTTGATCCTGCATTTGTACTTTTCCAGATTGAACTTGAATAAGCAACATATACTATATTTGAATTTGTAGGGTGGGCTATAACGCTAGGAAAAAATGATTGATTTGCTAACGGCACACCGAAACCTGTACCTGATCCATTATCCCAAATCAATAAAGTTCTTATTCCTGAACTAATCGTATATTTAGAAACCCAACTGTTTTC
>JAYUTD010000391.1:0-3694 GCA_043755305.1 Saprospiraceae bacterium | reverse complement strand
AAGGGCAATGTAGTATTGTATAGTATTAAAAAAGAAGAGTATAGTTCTAACATATGATTGATCAAGCATCAAAAAGAACAATAGTACAAGCATTGCTTCTTGCCCGTGAAGGCAAATGGGAGGCTGCTCATGAAATAGCTCAAAGCCGAGAAGGCCATCCTGACTATGACAGAGTACATGCCTTGCTTCACAGGATAGAAGGGGATGAGTGGAATGCCAGGTATTGGTATAAGCGTATAGGCTTGAATTTTCCCACAATTTCAGTTGAGGAAGAAATGAATAAGCTCCTAGCCAAATACTCTACCCGGTAAAATTATTTGGTTTCAGTATTTAGTGCTGATTGTCTTTTTAATTTCTGCTGCCTAATTGATATACCCTTATTTGTTTTATGGTATAAAAAAAATTAATTCCCACTACCTGTCGACTTGCGTATGCTGATAAGGCCAGTAGGTTTATTGTTGATTATAGATGCAGGATCTAACATTAAGAATTCTTTGACGGCATTGCCATTGATGTATATGCTCCCAAAATTATTTAATATGCCCTGATTGACTAAGCCGTGCTGCACGAGCGGTGTTTTAAACATACCAAGGTTAATATTGCCATTGTTGGTAATGGTGCCTGTTGGCTTATTGACAACTCCTGTTTTTGAAAACGAACTGATATACAGGCCTGAATTGGCTTCTGTCATTAATACGCCTTCATTGATTAATGCAGTATCCGGATTTACGGAGGTAGCAGCATACATATTGATAGAACCAAAATTTTTAATCGTGCCTTTGTTGTAAATGCCACCGGCTTTGACGTCTAGGTAACCATTGGTATTAATTTTCAGCTCACTATTTGAATGAATGAATAGCGACTTAATGCCAAAGCTTGACTGTGTGGATATCTCACTAATAGATGGATTTGTACTACTGCCAATGATTACTTCTTCGCACAGCAATGGTTTATGGCCCAGGCTCCAGGCAGCATTGTTGCTCCAATTGCCTGAAGGCAATATAAAATAATTTTGGGTAGGCAGCCCTTCATCAATGAGGGTATCGCAGTCATTGTCCAGTAAATCGCAAAGCTCCGGAGCGCCATTGTATACCGTATTGTTATTGTCATTGCAATCATTCATTTTGAAGCAATAATGGTCTCTGTCTTTGTCATTGCCGGTAGAGTCTGCGAAAAACAGCGTAGTGCTGCCATTCATAGGCAGACCGGTATTGTTTAATAGATTTACATAGTCATTTTGCATTAGTAATAAAGAAGCTTCAAAGCACCCGGCAAGATTATTGCTGGATGCATCAAAATAACTGAAGTCCGTAAGATATCCTAAATACGTTGGAATGTGTCCATGAAAAAGATTATTGCGAATGTCAAATTTTTTCAATGACTTGTATTTTGTATATAAATCCGGAATGGTATCCTTCAACAAATTATTGGCCAGATTGATCTCCGTTAATTTAGATAAGTTTAACCATTGTGGTGGATATTTTCCCTCAATGCTATTGTTGCTCAAATCCAATTTCTTTACTTTTAAAGGCAACTGCACAGCAGCGGTAAGGGTGTCAGACAGGTTATTGTTGCTTAATTTTATGCTATCTATGACGCCTAAATAATTGCAATATATGCCATACCACGTGCAGTAATCGCAATTGCCCGCACCTGCCTGATTCCAGCCCGAATTATTGGTCCAACCCACTCCATTTAAGGCAGTATAAAAATTGGTGAGTTGCGAGGTTTCAGACATATTGCATGGTACATCAACCGAGGTAATACACATACCAAACAGGCCGGTACTGTCCAGCTTATCGATTACTCTTATATATACTATTGCATTGGCCAAAGCAGCATCATCTATGACCACTTTTGAATGGTCATTGTCACCACCATTGTCATCGCATGTGTAATACACTAGTGCATCACAATTGCCGGTAAAAACCTCCACTACAAGATCTGTGAGTCCTGCATTCACTTGCTTTGTTTCTATGACCAGATGGCCAGCACTTCCCACTGTAGAAGTAAACCAAACGTCTTTAAATGTCGCTGCGTTAAGGCATGAATTATTGGCCATGCCACTTGAAGGGCTGGCGTCAAGATTGTCGGTTTGAAAAACCAGGCAAGACCTATTGGGCGGCAAATATTTATTGGTAATGCAAAGGTCATTTACAGGAGGAGTACCGCTGCAATTGGTACTTAAAGTGCAAGAAGCATTTTGGAATCTGTCATAGATTAAATCTCCGGGTTGAGGTCCAAAGCCAAGCGCAAGATTGATGCCTACCGATTGCAGATGGCAGTAAGACATGATCGTACCACCATTGGGTGGATTGGGCACGTCAGGGCATGAGGTAGGATTCTGACAACCATCTATTGCAGTATTGTTGCCGTTCCATACACAGGCATGGGTGTGGTTTGAGCCAAAGTTATGGCCGAGTTCATGGCATACCACCATCACATTCCAGGAATAAGTAGGGTAACCGGCCACACCGGAATTTAAATTGCCGCTTACTGCCTTATTGTTGTAATTGCTGCACAGGGAATTGAGGTAAGCTACACCGCCACCAATGCCCCTGCCAACCAATAAATGGGCCAGTCTACCATTGAAGCCCTGCCTGTTCATGCTATCTGTAAATGCATACAAGACATTGGAAGAGGTGGTATGTACAGCATAAGGATCAATGCTTGTGTAGATTTTCAAGGCCGATATTTTCAAAGGTATGCCGAGCCTGTTGTATTGAATATTGATCTGTGCCATAAGGCTGACAACCCAATTGGTCGTGCTTTGGATGTACTGCGCCGGATTGCTTCCTTTGGTTTTATTGTATTGCTCAAAATCTACTTCAAAGTATACATCTACGCATTCGTTGCTGTTACTATTTCTATTGGAAGGATGGTTACTGTTGCCATTTTCTCTTCCTTCAATAATCTGGCATCCTATATATTCCTCCAAATGTATTAATGAAAGAGTGTGTCTGTAGTTGCCCTGTTTTGTTCTGGTGACTTCGTGATTGCCTGCTTCATCGCTATAGAAAAGAGCAACCTCCTCTTTCATTAAGACCAAAGTGTAAATATTCTTTTGGGAAAAAGCCTGATAAATTCTATAGGAAGATTGTGGGTAAAAGAGTTGATTTTTATCTGTAGTGATTTTGAAAGTACTGGAAAATAGATTGGTCAATTTCATTTTTATAGTTTCATTGCTCACTGGCAAAGCAATGCTTATTGTTTCCGGACTCGAATAATAAATGAGGTCTTTCTCCGCTTTGTTTAAAGTAAAGTCAGCAGACATTGCCTCAGATTTATCCGATGTATTGACCATAGGGATAAACAATGAAAAGACTTCGTTTTCAATCTGAGAAAAAACGCAAGAGGTGATGAAGACAAATAAAATGAGGTAAATGTATTTCATACTTATTGATGCTTTTCATTGCAAATATAAGTAAAAAGTAGAAGAAAAAATTTATGGCAGGAACAAAAGATACGATTTTATTGGCTTTGTTTTAAGTTATTGGTATTTCCAGCAATAGAAGCTTGCAACATTTTAATTTTAATCATAATCACTCAGCAACCAATGTCACCGTGTTGAAAACATTCTTTTATCCAATGCCAATGGCCAAAACGGTTTGCAATTAACGAACTTTAGCTACACGTGAACTGACATTTGATGTACAATAAACCCAGGTAATTTCTTTTCATCCGATGGTGTTTT
>JAYUTD010000390.1:0-9271 GCA_043755305.1 Saprospiraceae bacterium | reverse complement strand
GAATATACACATGCGCCTAACAATCCTCTGACAATAGCCACAATTTTGATGGGTATGGTGATAGGTACAGTATCCTTTAGCGGAAGCATCATTGCTTTTTTAAAATTAAACGGCACCATGAATAAGGCTATCAGACTGCCTAAGTACAATATTTTGAATACAGCAATGATGATTGGGTTGTTTGCATTTACTGCCTTTATATGTATTACCAATGGTAGTTATACATTGGTAGTGTTGCTTTTTGTACTAGCTATTATTTATGGAATCCTTTTTGTTATTCCTATAGGTGGAGCAGATATGCCCGTAGTCATATCCTTACTCAATTCTTTTACAGGGTTGGCCGCAGCATTTGCAGGGTTTTTATACAGCAATCAGGTAATGCTTACAGGTGGAATTTTAGTTGGTTCTGCCGGTACAATTCTTACGCTAGCAATGTGCAAAGCCATGAACAGACCTTTGAGTAATGTAATCTTTGGGGCGTTTGGTGGTGGGGCAGCTAAAATAGGTGGCGACAGCGAAAAAGGAAGCATCAAGGATATCTCCATATCTGATGCTGCAGTGTTGATGAATTACTCCAAAAGAGTTGTAATTGTACCAGGATATGGACTTGCAGTTGCTCAGGCCCAACATATAATTCACGAACTCGAAGAACTCTTAGAAAGCAGAGGTGTGGAAGTAAAATATGCTATACATCCGGTAGCAGGCAGAATGCCTGGCCATATGAATGTCTTGCTGGCAGAAAGTAATGTGTCTTATGATAAATTGATAGAAATGGAAGAAATAAACCCGGAATTTCCAGCAACAGATGTAGTACTTGTAGTAGGTGCCAATGATGTGGTCAATCCTGCTGCAAAGACAGATCCATCGTCGCCTATATATGGTATGCCTATATTGGATGTTGAGTTGGCTAAAAATATCATTATCAATAAGCGAAGCATGAATGCCGGTTATGCTGGCATCGATAATTTGCTTTTTTACCATCCAAAAAATTCAATGTTATTTGGCGACGCCAAAGATGTTTTGACAAAGCTGGTAGCAGAAATAAAGCAGTTATAAAACACAGGCGCTAATTTTTAATTAAATTTTGAACTGTTAATGTTATTTAAATTTTTGGCTGTATACCCATTTCGGAATATAAATCTACTAATTTTAATTTTATATGCTTAACGTATTGTCATCATTTCAAAATGCACAATATAGTACAATTTGCATTTTTTTTCCTCAGAAAAGATAGAAATAGAGAAAAAACATTAATTTTGAGTAATTTTATTACTCATTAATGATCGAGGCACTAATATCTTCCAAAACCAGAATTAAATTGTTGTTGAAGTTTTTTCTCAATAGCAATACTACTGCATATTTAAGAAGCCTGGAATCTGAATTTGGAGAATCGTCTAATGCTGTAAGGGTAGAACTCAATCGATTCGAAGAAGCTGGTATGCTGTCTTCATTTACTAAAGGAAATAGAAAATATTTTAAAGCCAACACAAGTCATCCATTGTATAATGAGGTCAATAGTATTCTTAGAAAGCAACTTGGCATAGATAAGATTATTGAAAATATTATTGAACGGTTGGGTGATGTAGAACAGGTATTTGTTTGTGGAGCCTTGGCCAAAGGAACAGATAGTAAGATTATAGATCTTATAATCGTAGGATCTGTAGACAAAGAGTATTTATTAAAATTGGTTAACAAAGCGGAGGACCTGATATCCCGAAAGATAAGGTATATGGTATACACGGCTGAGGATATGCTGTCAGAGCAATTATTGATAAGTGAATCTTTATTAATTTGGGAAAAGGATACACTATGATAATGTATTGCACACTTCCAAAACAAATGACTATCTCAAACGCCAAGGATGAGCCAAAGTGGTATGCTATATATACCATGTACAAGAGCGAAAAACTTGTCTCAACTCATTTAAGAAGAAAGAATATTGAAGTATATGTGCCATTGATTACAAAGACAAAAAGGTATAAAAAAAGAATAAAGACTTACCAGATACCTTTGATTAATTGTTATGTTTTTGTGAAAGTGACAAAACAAGAACAGGTTCAAGTTTTAGAAACGGAAAATGTTTTAAAATTTATTAAGCAAGGCAAAGATTTAAATTCAATCCCGCAACACGAAATTGATATTTTAAAAAAAATTGAAGGTATTGATTTAGAAGTGACGGCTAAACCATCTGAAATGAAAGTCGGAGACATAGTAGAAATATCAAAAGGTACATTGGTAGGTCTGCAAGGTAGATTAATAAAACAAACAGGAAAAAAACAATTTGTGGTAGAACTTGAGTCCATAGGTATAGAATTGCAAATAAATATTGACACAGGAATACTGCGAAAAATAAAAGAAAATAAAGAGCTAACTGCCTAAATAACAGATAGTTGAAGATTTAAATTGCCACTAAGTGTTGCTACCTATGGTCGGCGAAGCCATTTAATTTTTTTCAGTTTGTTGATAATGTTGATGTTGTGAATTGTTGATGTTGTGAAATGTTAAATTGTTGATGTTGAAGAATTGTTAACATAAAATATTAAAGTGCATGAATCCTTTGTTTGGTTTTGAGAAATTAGCAATAGGGCAACTATCTATGGAGCTTTAAATTGAAATTCTCAAATTATCAAGGTCATTTCCAGATTATGAAAAATTTGATCTAACCATTCAGCTCAATAGGTCATCAAGTTCAGTTCCAGCCAATATATCTGAAGGAACGTCAAGATTTGGTAATAAAGACAAAGCACGGTTTATTCAATATTCATTTTCTTCAAATATGGAAACTATGAATCATTTTATAAAAGCATCAAAACTTGGATACATAAATGAAAATACCCTCGAAGAATACCGGAAAAAAATTCGAGAAATAAGCAATAAGTTAAACTCATACCGTAAATCAATATTCAAGGAAAACTTAGACCAGAGTATTTAAATAGTTAACCGAATACTAAAATAAACAGGATCAACAAAAGAATAGCGATAACCGTGTACTAAAATCAAGAGTGATAAAAGAAAGGAGATTATCTCTCACTAATATAAACCGGATAAATAATAAAGTAAAACTAGCATTATGAATATAGCAGTAGTAGGCACAGGATATGTAGGATTGGTTTCAGGAACTTGCTTTGCGGAAACAGGCAATAATGTGACATGTATTGACATCGATGCTGAAAAAATTGATAAACTAAACAAGGGTATTTTACCTATTTATGAACCTGGATTAGAAACCTTGTTTGAAAGAAACAAAAAAGAGGGTAGACTACATTTTACAACGAATCTTGCACATGGAATAAAAGATGCTAAAATTATTTTCCTTGCCCTACCCACACCTCCGGGGGAAGATGGATCTGCAGATTTGAAGTACATTATAAAAGTTGCATCTGATTTAAGTGAGCTTATTACAGATTATAAAGTTATTGTTGACAAGAGTACAGTGCCTGTTGGAACTGCTGAAAAAGTAGCTTCAGTCCTTGGGGAAAAATTGAATAAAGACTTATTTGATGTAGTATCCAACCCGGAATTTTTAAGGGAAGGCGTTGCAGTAGAGGATTTCTTAAAGCCTGACAGAGTAGTTGTCGGCGCAGACACCGAAAAGGCAAAGCAATTGATGAATAAGCTATATGAGCCATACGTGCGACAAGGTAATCCTATTATTATGATGGATATCAGAAGTGCGGAATTGACTAAGTATGCTGCCAATTCATATCTTGCAGCCAGAATTTCGTTTATGAATGAGATTGCCAATCTGTGTGAGAAGCTTGGTGCTGATGTGGATATGGTAAGAAAAGGAATGGGCAGCGATAGCCGGATTGGAAAAAGATTTTTATTTCCTGGTGTAGGTTATGGCGGTAGTTGTTTTCCTAAAGATGTGCTCGCATTGCATAAATCTGCACAAGACAATGGCTATGATTTTAAAATCTTGGATGCTGTTATGGAAGTAAATGAGCTTCAAAAGGAAGCCTTATTCCATAAGATTAATAAATATTTTAATGGGGATTTAAAGAATAAAACAATTGCCTTTTGGGGTTTATCGTTTAAGCCAGAGACCGATGATGTGCGGGAAGCACCTGCCATCACCATTTCGAAAATGCTTATGGAACATGGAGCAAAGATCAAAGCCTATGATCCGGAAGGAATGAACAATTTCAAAAGAGAAGTTACTGATAAAATCGATTATTGTGAGAACATGTACGAGGCAATAACTGGTGCAGATGCCCTAGCAGTAATAACAGAATGGAGTGTATTCAGGATGCCTGACTTTGATAAAATGAAGTCTCTCATGAAGGCTCCGGCCATTTTTGATGGAAGGAATATTTACAATGTGGAGGACATGAAAGAGAGTGGGATTTATTATGAAAGCATAGGGAGGTAAGAATTTTCTACTAAGCAGTAAATATATCTAGATCAGAGACACCAAAAGCTATGCATGAAAAAATAGAAGATCAACTATTTTTGTAGTATATGGTATAAATTTTATCAGCATGCCTTAGAATAAAGTGTGTAGGATTACACATATAAATTAAAGCAATATAAAGAAGTAAATTTTTCAAGTAATATTTACATTTTTAGTTCTTATATCAATTAAAATTATTAAAGAAATCATTAAGAAAATGAACATTCTAATAACCGGCGGCGCAGGATTTATAGGCTCACATGTCATAAGAAGATTTGTAAATCAATATCCGCATTACACAATTGTAAACTTTGATTTATTGACTTATGCTGGCAATCTTGAAAATTTGAGAGACATCGATTCTCTTCCTAACTACACATTTGTGAAAGGAGACATAAGAGAAGAGTCAGATGTCATGTCTGCATTAACTGAACACAATATAGATGGCATTATACATTTGGCTGCTGAGTCGCATGTAGACAGATCCATCACTGACCCACTTACATTTATCAAAACCAATGTACTTGGCACAGCCAACTTATTGCAGTGTGCCAAAAAATATTGGGCTGGAAATTATGAAGGCAAAAGATTTTATCATATATCTACCGATGAAGTGTTTGGCAGTCTCGAACTGGACGGTGGCTTCTTTACAGAAGAAAGTTCCTATGATCCAAGAAGCCCGTATAGTGCTTCAAAAGCTTCGAGTGACCATATGGTGAGGGCCTTTTACCATACCTATCATATGCCTGTAGTGTTAAGTAATTGTTCCAATAATTATGGACCCAATCATTTTCCTGAGAAGCTGATTCCATTAATGATAAACAATATACTAAATAATAAAACACTTCCGGTATATGGTAAAGGAGAGAATGTGCGGGATTGGCTTTATGTAGTAGATCATGCAAGAGCTATTGATACCATCTTTCACAAAGGTAAAATTGGAGAAACTTACAATATAGGTGGACACAATGAATGGACCAATATAAAATTGGTTGAAACACTTTGTGACATGATGGACACAAAACTGGACAGAGCAAAAGGTGAAAGCAGAAAATTAATTACTTACGTTGTGGACAGAGCAGGTCATGATTTGAGGTATGCCATAGATGCCACAAAAATAAAAAATGAATTAGACTGGGTGCCAAGTGTAACTTTTGAGGAAGGATTGTCCATAACAATTGACTGGTATTTGGAGAACACTGAATGGCTGCAGCACGTGACATCCGGAGATTATCAGAAGTATTATGCAACTCAATACCAATAGATTTTGAAAATTGTAATTCCCCTGAAATATGGGAATGAAATAAGCTATGTAATTGATGTCTTGTTTTCAGATATACTTGGCATAGAAGACATTGAAAAATCTTTTGATGCTGCATTAAATGAAACGACAATTATTGCAGGCAATGGAAGTATTAAAATCCGGAATCATTTTTTTCATGGAGAGTGGGGCAATTTATTCCGGAAGGAGAATCTTCCTGAAAGCGCAAAAGATGGTGTACATGAGTCTCAACCTTTTGCTTCATTGTATGGAAAACCGGAAGTAAAACAAGAAGGGCAACATTATATTATACACAGCGATATACTTGCTTCTTCTTTTTTATTATTATCTCAATGGGAGGCAATGCTGCCACACAATAAAGACAGCCATGGCAGACTGGCTTTAACCGAAAGTGTGGTGGGCAAGTTTGATTTGTACCAAAGACCAGTTATCAATGAATACGCTTGTGTGTTAAAGCTAATTTTAGAAAAATTAGGCGTTGAGGTTAAGCAGCCAGGATATGAAGCTATTTTTACCTGCGATGTAGATTCAATTACCAAGTATACTTCAATTAGAAATATTTTTGGAGCATTGTTTCACTTAAGGAATGATTTAGGTGAATGTATAAGAAGTGTAAAGTTATATTTTACTTCCAAGCGAAGTAAAATAAATGATCCATACTACTCATTTGAGTACATAATAGATAAAGTAAGAAGTAAAGGCATAAAAGCTGTTTTTTATTTTTTGGTCGGGAAAATCCACAAGTGGGATACCGCAGATTATGACATGCAAGATGCTGAAATCAAAATGGTGGTAAAGCTATTGAATGAGAGCAATTTTGAAATAGGGATTCATCCAAGTTATATGTCTTCTGAAAGGGATGATATGATTGGAAATGAAATAAATATAATAGATAAATCCATTCTGCATAAAGTTCAACATTCCAGACAACATTTCCTTAGGTATAGAATAGATAAGACCTGGAATCAACTGGAGAGACTTGGAATTAAATTTGACAGCAGTGTTCAATTTACAGAAGGCCTAGGTTTTGCCGCAGGCATATGTCATCCTTACCATTTGTATGATATAGTTTCCAGAAAAAAATTGAACCTAATCGAAATACCATTATTGGTAATGATCAAAAAAGATTATGCTATAAATTATGTAAGGCAGATAAATAAAATAAAAGAAATTATTCGATTGGCCAGGTATTATAATGGCAAATACATGATTTTGTTTCACAATAGTAATGTAGAAACGCGAAAAGAAAAAAAATTTTTCGAGGAAGTTTTAGCATTGATTTAATAAATGATTCTTAGGCCAGTTATTTTTTCTAATTTTAAAAACATTTTAGCAGTGCAGACTAAGAGGCTAGGTGGAGTTAGTGAAGTGCCTTATGATTCTTTGAATCTTGGAAGTATGACGCAGGACAACCCAAGCCATGTGGAAAGAAATAAGGAAATTATCTGCGGAGCGTTGGGCATTAATACAAATCAGATTGTGCGGTCAAGACAGGTTCATGGAAATGAGATTTTGAAGGCAAATAAAGGAGGTTATTTTGATGGATATGATGCCTTGGTAACTGACAAAAATGACCTATTTCTGGCTGTAAGTACTGCAGATTGCACACCAATTTTATTGTATGATAAAGTAAATAAAGCTGTAGCGGCAATCCATGCGGGCTGGAAAGGTACAAAAAATTATTTGGTTGCAGAGACCATACATTTTATGCAAAAAGAATATAGCACAATGCCGGCAAACTTAGCTGCTTATATTGGGCCATGCATTGCAGAATGTTCCTTTGAAGTAGATGCAGATGTTGCACAATATTTTGATGGACTTTACAGCAGATTTGATTCACAAAAGGGTAAATACTTTATCAATTTGAAACAACACAATAAGGACCAAATGACACGAATGGGTGTTTTAGAAGCCAATATTGAAGTAAGTGAATACGATACATATGAAAGCACAGATTTGTTTTTTTCACATAGAAAGGAAAAGGGAATCACGGGGAGAATGTGGTCTGGAATAGCGATGGTCAATGAATAAAAATAAGTTTAGAGTAGATAAGACAGCATTCAAAATTGTTTCTTTTGATGACAAAGGAAATAACATCGACTATTGGCTAAGTAAAACTCCAATGGAAAGATTGGAAGCATCATGGTATCTGACTTGCCAGGCTTACAATATTCCATTTTCTTCGAAACATAAGGTAGATAGAACAGTTTTTAGGATTAAAAATATCGATGAAGAATAACATTTTCAATGAAGATTTTATAGATATTTTAGTAGTATAGAAATAAAAAATAAATGTACATCCATCCCACAGCAATAGTAGAATTAGGCGCCACCATAGGCGAAGGAAGTAAAATATGGCATTTCAGCCACATAATGCCTACAGCAATTATTGGAAAAAATTGCAATATTGGACAAAATGTGTTTATTGCAGATGGCGTCAAAATAGGTGACAATGTAAAGATTCAAAACAATGTTTCTTTATATACAGGTGTAATATGTGAAGATGATGTATTTCTTGGCCCAAGTTGTGTCTTTACTAACGTGATAAATCCCAGGAGTGCAGTCAATAGACGAGGAGTTTATGCTACAACAACTGTAAGAAATGGGGCCTCGGTTGGTGCCAATGCTACAATTGTTTGCGGTAATGATTTGGACGAGTATTGTTTTATAGGCGCAGGAGCAGTTGTTACAAAATATGTGCCTCCCTTTGCATTACTGATTGGCAATCCGGCTCGACAGTTAGGATGGATAAGTGCCTGTGGCCATAGACTTGCATTCGATGAGAAAAACGAGGCTACTTGCCCGGAGTCCGGAGAAAAATATGAGTTAAGGGATAATAGAGTTTCAAGGATATGACTGCACAAATGAATATTGAAATGGTTGACCTTAAAGGTCAATACCTAAAAATAAAAACTGAAATTGATCAGTCAATTCAAAAAGTATTAAACGACGCAAATTTTATCAATGGAACACAAGTAACAGATTTCAAAAAGAATCTGGAGGCATATCTGGATGTAAAATATGTAATACCTTGTGCCAATGGCACGGATGCATTGCAATTGGCCTTCATGGCGCTTGACTTACAACCCGGAGATGAGGTTATTTTACCTGCTTTCACTTATGTAGCCACAGCAGAA
Source organism: Saprospiraceae bacterium (assembly GCA_043755305.1). Classification (GTDB taxonomy): domain Bacteria; phylum Bacteroidota; class Bacteroidia; order Chitinophagales; family Saprospiraceae; genus JADKBO01. The sequence continues at coordinate 459 of JAYUTD010000390.1, read as the reverse complement.
GTCATCGCTTTGTTAAAATTGGTCCCTGTAATGGTTGATGTTGATCTTGACAATTTCAATATTAATGTTGAGCAAATTAAGAAAAATATTACTTCAAAAACCAAGGCTATTGTGCCAGTCCATTTGTTTGGTCAAGCCGCCAATATGGAGGCCATCATGGACATAGCCAATGAATACAATCTTTATGTAATAGAAGATAATGCACAAGCGCTGGGTGCTGACTATCTTTATGCAAATGGCACAAAAGCTAAACTAGGTACTATTGGGCACATAGGCAGCACTTCATTCTTTCCTTCCAAAAACCTGGGTTGCTACGGTGATGGAGGTGCATTAATGACCAATGACGCTTTGCTTGCGCAAAGGATGTATATGATGGGAAACCATGGCCAAGCAAAGAAATACTTCCATGAAACAATAGGCTGTAATTCAAGATTAGATACCATTCAAGCTGCAATTTTA
>JAYUTD010000389.1:0-3700 GCA_043755305.1 Saprospiraceae bacterium | reverse complement strand
TTCAAAATTTTGCTCTTTTTCACTTAACAGACCTACCAAAGAGTGGTACCTTAGCTTGCCATTCAGATCCGGAAGAAAGTACCCAAACTCGTTTTGGGCCCCTACAAAAATTTTTTTTGACTTATGATCGGTGTACACAGCCCGGATTATCGTATGATTTGGCACAGTATATTTGGCCCATGCTTTTCCGGTAAACTCAAGCAAACCATCATTATTGGCAAAGTATACCGCTCCTCTTGCATCAATAGTCATATCCCATGTTTGGTTTCCCCCATGGTGGGTGCTTTTAGGAAAATTGAGGGTAGGTGGAATACCCAGATTGGATTGGGCCGTTAAAAATTCAGCTTTCAAAGCAAAATATGCAGCAATTGCAACATGCAGTATTTGCACAAAAAACGAAATATAAATTTGCCGTAGTTTATCCAATTTTATAAAATTTTGACAATCAATATTTTAAGTTAATATTATAAAACCAATGTAGTACATTTGCAGTAGTCTATTTTTTACTTTGGTGTGGTAGTAAAGGGGTAAAAAAAACCTCAGCTTAGTAAAGATACATTATATTTGTGCATTCAAATCAATTTTTTAAACAATAAATAATTGCCACATGCAAAAAAAGCTTTACACCTTATTATCCATTCTATGTCTATGCATTTCCTTAAATGCACAAACAACAGTTTTAGACTTTGAAACTCCTGAGACAAGTACTGTATTTCAGTATTTTGGCAGTGCCCAAGACGGTAGTACGAATACCATCGAAATAAACCCTAATAAATCGGGCATTAATACCAGCGAGCATGTTTCAAAATATGTGAAACCGGCTGTAGCTGAAGTATGGGCTGGCGCCTTTTCCAACCCTAATCCCACTACATTAATCGATGTAGCCAACAATAGTCAGATCAAAATCAAAGTCCATATGGACCATATTGGCAATCTTGCCCTTAAATTGGAAGGTTCTGCAGATGGCGGTGACAACTGGATCATTTCAGTGCCAAATACCAAAATCAACGAATGGGAAGAACTTACTTTTGACGCTTCACTACCTGCAATTGAAGGGTCAAATAAGCCTGCGAAAGGCCACGTATATGCCAGAGTAGTATTGTTTTTTGATTTTGGTACGGCTGGAACAGGCACGGATGTAACTACTTATTTTGATGATATCGTGCTGGCTGGTGGCGAACCACTGGTATGTAAGTCAATTTTGGATTTTCAAACCAATGAAACAAGCACATTGTTTCAATACTTCGGCAGTCCGCTTGACGGAACAACCAACGAAATTATAGACAATCCCAATCCTACCGGCTTAAACACAAGTACAAAAGTGGCTAAGTTTATAAAGCCCGAAGTGGCTGAAGTATGGGCTGGTGCATTTTCAAATCCCAATCCTACACAAATCATTGACCTAGTCAACAATGCAAAAATAAAAGTGAAGGTGCATATGGACCATATTGGCAATCTTGCACTAAAATTGGAAGGCTCCACAGATGGTGGGGACAATTGGATCATATCAGTACCCAATACCAAAGTAAATGAATGGGAAGAATTGGAATTTGATGTCAATCTGCCTGCCATTGAAGGCACCAATAAACCCGCGAAAGGACATACCTATGCGAGGATTGTGTTGTTCTTTGATTTTGGTATTGCTGGCAATGGAACACAACAAACCTATTACTTTGATGACATCTGCCAGGTAGGCAGCAGTGGACCGCAAACCAGAAATGTTAAATTTACAGTCGACATGAATAGTTATTCAAAAGACTTTGACAAAGTCTATTTGAGTGGCACTTTCAATAACTGGGCTGGTGATGCCAATCTACTGGCTGATGACGATGCAGACGGCATCTGGACAGGAAGTCTTGACTTACCTATAGGATTATATGAATACAAGGTAACTTTAGACAATTGGAAAGAACAGGAAAACTTCCTTGGCACTGAAGAATGCACAGTAACAGACCCCTCTGGTCAATTTGTAAATAGAAAATTATTAGTTAGTACAAATACTGAAATTCCTAAATTCTGCTTCAATAGTTGCTATGCCTGTGGTGATGAAATAAAATTGACCTTCAAATTGGGAAAGGGAGATGTGACACCTAATCCGGATGGGTTCTGGTTGGCCGGCGGTGGCAACTTTGATGTTCCCGGAGGCAGATACAAAATGACCGATAAAGACAACGATGGTATTTATGAAGTAGTGGTACCTAGGAAGAAAGGATTCAGCTCATATTATACTTTTACAAATGGTCCTTGTGGCGATTACAGTTGTAAAGAACAATTAGAAGGCCTACCTTGCGGAAATCCTAACAATTTCAACGACAGATTCCTTCCTGCTGCGCAGTCAAATACTTTAATTGCAACATGTTTTCAAAAATGTTCTATAGATGCACTCTGTACACCTAGCAGCACAAATGACCTTACTGTTTCCGATCAGCTATTTGACTTATGGGGCAATCCTACAGCAGACCAGTCAACCATTGTATTCAAAGAAAATAGCAGCAAAAAACTAGTGAGATTAATGGATGCTTTCGGTAAAGTATTAATGGCAAAAACATATACCCAAGATCAATCATCAGTAGTATTGGATGCATCTGATATGGCTAAAGGTATATACCTTGTCAATGTAACTTCTCTAGGTAAAACACAAACCATAAAATTAGTAAGACTTTAATATTTTATATAAAGCCATATTTTTGGCAATTGAAATATGACCTTATGATTTTCAAAGAAGGATGGTAAAAGATCCTTCTTTGAAATCATTTTAAAAATACCAAAGGCCCTTCAACACATTTAGATTTTTAAAGACTCAAATCGACTCACATTATATGCAAAAAACAATCACCCTTTTTCTCGTATTCTTTTCCTTTTATTCCTATAGTCAATCTGAGATCAAAGGCAAGGTAATTAGTGCTGCGGACAATCAACCATTGATTGGCGCTACGATTCTTATTGAAGGCACAGATATCGGTACTGTTACAGATATTGATGGAATTTATAGTATCACAGCTAAAACGCCAAATGCAGTGCTGATTTTTTCTTACATAGGGTTTATCGAACAACGCTTTGCGGCCGGTTCTCAATCTGAAATCAATGTTTCCATGCAGGAGGATATCTCTACACTTCAGGAAGTAGTAGTGACAGGATATGGCAGCCAAAAACGATCCAACATCAGTGGTAGGGTAGCCACAATCAAAGCAAATGAATTTAACGAAAAACCTATACTTAGGGTAGAGCAAGCGCTGCAAGGAAGAGCGGCTGGTGTCCAGGTCGCACAGGTATCCGGATCTCCAGGAAGTGCGCAAACGGTGAGAATTAGAGGGATCGGTACCATCAACAATAGCGACCCTCTCTATATCGTAGACGGAATAGCGGTTGATGGTCTTGATTTTTTAAATCCAAAAGACATCGAAACCATCAATGTGCTGAAAGACGCTGCATCTGCTGCTATATATGGCGCTAGAGGCGCAAATGGTGTTGTCTTGATTACAACCAGAGGTGGTAAAAAAAATCAAATAGGAAGTATATCTTATGATGGATATTACGGTATCCAAAGAGCAGGTAAACTGCTTGATTTGCTAAATGCAAAAGAGTATGCTACGATGCAAAATGAAGCTTATATCTCAGCGGGTAAAGTACCACTGCCGGAGTTTGCCAATCCATCGGTCCTTGGCGAAGGTACTGACTGGCAAGAAGCCATTTTTGAATC
>JAYUTD010000388.1:0-9276 GCA_043755305.1 Saprospiraceae bacterium | reverse complement strand
CATCCTTGCCGACTGCAAGTTTATACTGAGGGATACAGCTTGCCGTATATGCTACTACATCGGCATTGTCTTCTACCAAAAGGATGAGTTCCTCTATTCTTCCTTCTTCACCAATGATTTTATTTTCTTGTCTGTCTGATTTGCTTATTGCTTCATCGCTAAAAAAGCTTTCTTTAGGATGAGTAGTTTTTGATTCAACAAAATTTTCTGCAAAAACCATCGGAATTGTAACTGTAAACTCAGTACCTCTTTTCGCCCCAACCGGAGGGCTCTTGGCTTCTATGGTGCCATGCATGAGCTGCACCAATTCCCTGGTCAATGCCAGACCAATGCCAGTGCCCTCTCCTTTGCGGGTATGGCTGTTGTCCACCTGATAAAAACGATCAAAGATGCTCGGCAGATGATCTTCAGAGATGCCTCTGCCTGTATCTTTTATCTTTATGATCAGCATTGTGGCATTGGAGGTATTTTTTACTTCACCGGTTGTTATCGATACATAAATGTCTCCTTTTTCAGGTGTAAATTTCAATGCATTGGAAAGCAAATTGGACAGAACCTGCCGCAATTTTTCTGCATCGTATTTTGTGGGTAAATTGTCCAAAGAGGATAGGTAGTGCAATCTTTTGTCCTGGCTTTCAGCCATAGAATGAAAGGACTCTACTATATATCTTAAAAAATTGATTACATCTCCTTCCAGCAAATGCAATTCCATTTTACCAGCTTCAATTTTTGACAGGTCAAGCATTTCATTTACCAGCTTCAATAGATTATTGCCATTGCGCAGGATCATTTCTATGCCGGTTTGCAAGTGCTCGCCGGTGCCATTTTTTATTTGATTGGCCATTCCTAAAATTACGGTAAGTGGTGTTCTGAACTCGTGGGTTATGTTAGTGTATAAGTGAGTTCTAAGGGTGTCCAGCTCTTTTACTCTATTGGCTTCTTGCTGTTGATAATACAATTCATTTTGTAATTTTGCCTCATTAATTCTAAATTTAAAATAGGCACGAATGGCAAGTCCTGTTATAAGTAGATACACAATATATGCCCACCAGGTACGCCACCATGGGGGCAATACTTTTATTTTGAGTTCCGTAATTTTTCCGTTCCATATGCCCTGGCTATTGCTGCCTTGTAGTTTAAAAACAAAACTTCCCGCCGGTAAATGGAGATAAGTAGCAGAACGTCGCGTGCCGCTTTCAATCCACTGTTTATCCACGCCCACCAATTGGTATCGGTATTTATTTTGATTGGGGGCTGTAAAATCCAATGACGAAAACTCTAGAGTTAAAATATCTTGGTGGTAATTCAAGACTATAGTCTTACTGTGTTCTATGGTGTTTTGCAATACACCAGTCTTATCGTTGGGCAACACTGGCAAGTTGCCCACTAATATATTAGTAATAAATACTTGTGGTTTGTAGTTTTTGGCCAATATTTCTTTGGGATCAAAAATATTTAATCCATTTACCCCTCCAAAAGCCAAATTGCCATTAGGCATTTTTTTATAGGCATTGGTGTTAAACTCATTGTCCTGCAATCCGTCGTCTTTTGTAAAATTTCTAAACATCCAATTGTCCTTGTTTTCTGCTTTAATATTTGACAAGCAGAATATTCCCTTGTTGGTACTTCCCCATATGTTGCCGGCATCGTCAGTTAACAAACCGTATACTACATTATCCGGCAAGCCCTCTTTTACAGTTAGATGAAGAAAGTTACCATTGGTTTTATCCAGTCGATTTAAGCCTCCACCTTTAGTTCCTATCCATAAAAAATTGGCATTATATGGGTCATCAATAAAACAAGATACATGTTTGTAGTTAAGCGAATTGCCAGATGCATTGTTGTAGTACCATTTAATTTGCGGGTTATTTTCACTGTCCTGGATGAGTTGTAACTTAGCAAAACCTTCCACTGTACCGAGCCAATAGGAACCTTGTTTGTCTTCATAAATAGCGGTAGTAATGGCAAATTCATTTAGTTTTTTTGCACCATTAGCATTAATGTTTATCTCTGTAGTAGTTTCAGTTTTATTATTAAACAAAGTAATGTTACCCCCTAAACCTGTAAACCAAATTTGATTTTTACTATCTTCATACATTGGTTGTTTAGAGCCCATGCCCTTGTAATTATTAATAGTAGGATAAGGAGTTAATTTTTTTAAAAGCAAATTATATTTAAAATAACCCTTGTTATCACTTTTAAACCAATAGTCGCCCTTTTTCGTGATAATAAAGTTATCGATTTGAGTTAGTTGCGGCAGGCCACCAAAAGCCGATTCTTGCATAGTGCCGTTTTGCAATCGTTTCCAGGTGTAGCCGACGTCACCTAAAAAAATATCAGAATCCAAATTTGGCACAATACTGTAAATACTAAAACCGGGCATTTGAGCATTGAACTTGTCGTTATCTACATCGTATTTTCTTAAACCATACCCTACAGTACCACACCATATCAAACCCGATTGGTCAAAGAGAAACGGGTAGATTATTCTTTTTTCCGGCAATTTATATCCCCATTCAATTTTTCTATCTTTATTCCATTTACTTACATCATAAAAGTACGTTTCCCTATGGTGCTTGTCCCATAGTGCACTGTTGGGTTTAAATAGTAAATTACCTTCAGGTTTTATACTAGTATCAAATAAAGGGATAGCTGTTATGCCATTGTACAAATAAAGATTACCATTGATTAAAATATCGTTGCTTGAAGTTAAATAGCCATTATTTAATAATTGCAATCCAGGCTGAAGAGTAAATACATTTTTCAGAGGATCAAATTGATATACTGTTCCATCCATTCCCCCAATCCATGTTTGCTTGTTTTTGTCGTGGCCCATACCATATATTTTGGTTCCATTGGGCATGGCTATTTTGGTTATTTTTGGTGTTTCATTATTATCTAAAAAATTATCATTTAGTGCAATAATGTTCAATTTATTATCTTCGACAGCTACCAGCATTCTTCCATCCGGCAATTCTTCCAAAAGTTTTATTACATTATTTGATAAACCATTGGCTGCTTGCTTAATACGTAAAAAGTTGCCACTTTTTTTATCGTAAATGTTCAATCCTTCATTTTCGGTCCCTATCCATATTCTTCCTTTGCTGTCTTCCAGTAGTTTATATATACTATTGCTGCTTAAGCTTTTGTCATTATTTGGTTCGTTGGTTAATACTTTAAAGCCGTAGCCATCGTATCGGTTAAGTCCATCTTTTGTACCCACCCAGATAAAGCCTTCTTTGTCCTGTATAATGTCATACACCATGCCTTGCGACAATCCATCGGCATTGGTTAGGGTTTCATATTTGGATTGACCACATACCTTGGTGCAAAATAGTGTCAAAAATACTATACAAACTGGAATTATGTAATTGGTCTTATTAGGATACATATGCATAAAGCAAAAGTAATGCAATCATTAGGTAAAAAAGAGATTATGTAAGTCCTTTTTTCCGGTAATGTTTTTAAAATGATTAGATTTTACTATCCACGATTGAATTTTACTATCAAAATGCAAGATTATTGCACTTTTTTGAAAGATTTGTCTTCATAGCCAGGCCTCATTTGTGCTTTACTTTGTAATATAATTTATTGAAGCCCAAATGAAATTAAATTTAAATACTGCTAAAGGGAAAGCTGAAAACCTTCTAGAGTAGGCATAACACTAAAAAATATTTACTATGATCACAAAATTTCAACGAATCGCAAAAAACATGATTTTTGTTTTGTTGGCTTTGCCTTTTATAGGTTTAAGCCAAACAAAAAATGTTATTTCAACCCACAGGGTTTTCCCAAAAGTGGACAAAGTGCTTGAGTTTGAGAAGGCGCTGGCCACGCATGCCCAAAAATACCACAAAGGCGATAATCACTGGCGGGTATTTACAATACAATCTGGTCCTGATTTTGGTGGCTACCATATCACCGAAGGTCCTAAAAGTTGGGCATCAGAAGACGCAAGAGGCAATCTTGGTGAAGAGCACAATATGGATTGGAATAAAAATGTAGCCATTTATCTTACTGACAGACAATCAGGTGGATACTCAGTGTACCAAGACTCATTGAGCACCGTAGCACTTGGCGATTTTTCTGATAAAATCAATATTACCCATGTTTATCCAAAAGTAGGTAAAGCAGACAATGTCGAAAGTATGGTCAAAAAATTGAAAAAAAACTGGGCGTCGGTAGGCATTTCGGTGGCTGTGTATACTGCTAATTCATCTGGCAAGGCCCAATATACTTTGACCACAAGGTACAAGCAAGGATTGAAGGAGAAAGCTGCTGATTTCAGACAACCATTCAAAGTTGCTTATGAAGCAGCAAATGGTTCAGGCTCATATGCACAATACCTAAAGGATGCTGCTGAATTTGTGGATGAAAGCTGGAGTGAATTGCTCTTTTTACGTAAAGAATTGAGTTCTTTATAAAAAAGGCACTGCTACTTTTTTAGTGGATAACACTTTTATTTGTTGGATATATTAGACGACATGTAAATATAAATTATCAATTAGATGAAATTGTTTTAGGCTACCTTTTGGGAATGTGCGAAAACAATTTCATCTTTCCACTAAGGTTGCAGAAGACTCTTAAAAAATATAATTAAATTAATTGTTTCCATCCATTCAAAACAAATAGAAGATAAACTGAATCTATGAAAATGACTTTTTTATTCAAAATAAATTACTTTAATACATTATACATTACTAAATAAAATAAATCATGAATTTTTCTCAATTTAACAAGTCGCTTTCTTTAAGTAGATTATTGCTTGCAGCATTTTTATTACTATTTATCTCAAACAATAATTTAAAAGCACAAGCTACCCTTAGTGTACAAGGCATCGTAAAAAAATCCAATGGTGTTGCCCTCGAAGATGGCGAATATCCTATTACTTTCAAAATGTATGTGGTGGACTCTACTCAAGTGAAATGGATGGAGACCATACCCAATGTCGAATTGATCAGTGGCATATACAGTGTGGTATTGGGTAAGATTAATCCATTGACACTCGCATTTAATAAAGACTATGAGTTAGGTATTTCCATTGGGGCACAAGAAATGTTACCTAAAATAAAACTTACTTCTGCTCCATATGCTTTGTCTTTAAGAGGACAGACTAATCAGTTTCCTAGTACAGGGCAAGTATTGGCTGATGAAATTAAAGTAGCACAAGGTGTATTGGCCAGTGGTGGAACTCCGGGTACAAATGGTGTTAACAAAAATGGATATGCGTTTATGGGTGGCAGTGGTGATACGGATAGTGGACTCTTCTCTACACAGGATGGTGAAGTGTCTGTATATGTGAATAATGCTGAAAAAATCGAAGTAACGAGTGCAGGAGCTACGGTTTATGGCACTGCTACTGCAACAACACTAGGTGCAAATAATTTAAATTTATATAATGATGGGAATATAAACTATTCTACAACAAACGGAGGTAGCTTTCAAGGATGGAGATTAGCGGATGTCGATGATTTTAGCGGTGGTACGCAGGGATGGTTTTCTTATGCACCAGTTTCCGGACAATGGATAGGTTGGAATCAAGGTTCTGCCAATGGTACATTAACTAATCCTAATTTTGGAGCATTTGCCGGAAGTGTTATTACTCCGGGTCAAAACAATCAAGTTTTAAAAAAGCAATTCACAATACCTGGGTCCTATTCTCAGATAAAGGTGAAGTTTAGATATTATATTTTAGACAGTTGGGACAATGGTACTGGTGATTTACCCATTGCAGGCTTTGCAAGTGACGTAAGCGGCTCAAACTTCAATGTAGGATGGACTGATTACTCACCATACTATCTTAATGCAAATGGCAGAATAAATACAAACGAATTAAGAGCAGCTCTCAATATACAAGGCCAGTCAGGTTATACAGACCATTGGGTAGACGGAGAAATGACTGCTCAGGCAAATGGCAATTCTTTTTATGTATACTTTGGTGCTGCATTGGATAGTAATGGGGACCCTTTAGATGAATCTTTTGCAATAGGATTAGTTGAAATTTGGGTGAGATAGATTAATGGTTAATGGTTAACAGTTAATGGTTAATAGTTAATGGTTAACAGTTAATGGTTAACAGGTAATTGTGAGGACTTCCTCATTTATTTAAATATCTATCAATTAAAAAGATTCATCATGACAACAAGATATACATTTTATATTCTCATCGCATTGGTGGGCATATCATCAAATACATTTTCTCAAAATATTTGCAATCCTACTACCACTGTAGATTCATCTACTTATGAAGGCACTTCCTACTTCAATTATGGCAGTATAGCCCGATCAAAAAGTCAGAAGTACAGATCATCGGCTTCTGTAGGGCAGACCTTTGTAGGCTACACAGAGAGTGCTACTTACAATACCAATGTGGGATTCTTTTCTCGGTATTTACTTCCACCATTTGCTTTAAAAGTGAATGCAACACAAGGTGACCTCTTAGACAGGATTCAACTTTCATGGGCAGTTGACGGTCTTGGGCCTTCTCCCAATGAAGGATTTAATATTTACAGAGATGGCATCTTTTTAGCCACTGTAAGTGCGAATATCAGAAATTACAATGACTTCAATGTCATAGCTGGAGTGGCTTATACGTACACTGTAAGAGGATTAAATTCTTACGGGGAAGGCACGCCAAGTACTGCACTTGGATTTCAAGTACCCAATGGTGTAGTCACAGGATGGATTAAAACCCAAAGTGGTAGTCCTGTGCCTGATGCTTTGGTAACCCTCATGCCTATGCAGGGATATTCAGCTAAGTTTGACAACATGGATCAAGCAGTGGCTTCTGTCAATAATACCAGCTCTTTTACTCCAGTAAATAGTAACTGGACCATGACTTTTTGGATCAAGACTGACAATGCCACTTCCAATGCAAAAGTTATAAGCATTGATAAAATAAATCTGTACGTAAGAGCTAAAAACAGTACATCTGGTCATGAAGGTATAGAAGTGACAACTACATTGAATGGTGCAGCTTTTCTGACAGCAGATTTTGCAGATTCTGTTAAAAATGATTGGAATCATGTGACCCTTAGCTTTGAAGATGCTACAGGTCTTCTTAGAATTTATATCAATGGCTCATTGGTCAACGAGGCTCCATTCAATGATACTCCTGTAATTAGTACTGGTGACGTATTTTTGAAAATGGGCAATACCGATAATACACCCGGATGGTCTGGTCGTCTCGATGAAGTAAGAATTTATGGTTCACTTATTGGAGAATTGGATATACCTGAAATCATGCATGGTACCACATCATCCCAAACACCCAATTTACTATACTATTGGAAGATGGATGAAGAGCTTGGTGAAAAATCTTATGACCTCAAAAATAGAGTAAAACTTTTTTTCTGTGGTGCAAGCTTTGATGAAGATCGACCGCCAGTGAGAACAGCCGGCAAGACCAATGAACAAGGTTACTATAGAATTGAATCTGCTTCTTATGGCACGGGTACTACTTTCCTGGCAGAACCTGCGAAGTCATTTTACCTTCATAAATCTGTCAAGTTCAACCGAACGGCTGGCACCAATATTTCTATACCAAACTTTCCATTGCCAAAAAAATCGACTATCGAACTTTGGGTAAACAATGCAGGAGCTACAGGCATACAAACAATCGTAAGTAAGAAAACTACGGCCAATGAATTTAAAGTATTTCTCCAGTCGTCAGGTATTAATCAAGAACTCAACGTAGCTGTAAACGGAAGTACTTTTTCATACGGTAATCTTGGGAGTGGATTTCAACATTTGGCAATTACCATAGATAGCACTACCAATAGTATGCGTGTGTATAAAAATGGTGTATCACTTGGCACCAATACATTTAGTGGAGCCTTGGGTAACCTTGCAGAAAGCGATAGCCCATGGAGGATTGGCGTCCAAGAGGATGGCAACCTGCTCAATCATTATTTCAATGGCCTCATCGATGAATTTGCAGTATATGACACCATACTTTCGCAATCAAAAATAAGTAACCATTTTCTAGAGACAAGAAACATGCAAGAAAAAGGCTTGTACATTTACTATCCTATGGATGAAGGAGCAGGGGCTATCACATCCAATGTAGGTGCTTATCTTCTTACAAATGGTACATTATTAAATCATCAGTGGTCGTCTTTCGCTCCAAACCAAATAGAAGAGCCTCATGTCTTTTCTCCAAAAACCAGACAAGTGACACTTAATCCTAGTGTGACCTCAGTGGATCAAGTGGACTTTACAGATAGATCAACTATAGCAGTTACAGGATTTATAAGGTATAAAAACACTGATTGCTATACGCCAAATGTTGAAATATTGGTAAACAATCAATCTTATAATCCAAGAATATTTACAGACTCTACTGGTAAATTTACCATAGACTTTGATCCAGGATTTACAGGAACATTGAAACCAGTTTTTGCAGATCATGCCTTTGCTCCAGCTTCATGGAAAGTCACCAATGTGAGTAGTCCGATAGCAGGTATCTTATTTAATGATCAAACAACTAGAGTTGTATCAGGTCAGCTCGCAGGTGGCTTATGCAAAAGATCAGTTATTGAGTCCAATGAATTTGCTTATATTAAATTAAGATCTGTAGATGGCTGTTATGAAAAACTATTTACTATTGATAATCAAGAAGGAAATTTTTCCATAGAAAATCTTCCCCCAGTCGAACGTATGACTGTATCCGTCATTCATGACAATCCATTTATAGATAAATTTTTCAATGATAAAGGAGCACCAACAGTTGATTTAAGCAAACGAGACACAACGCTTGATTTTATATATTATGCTCAACCCCAAATAGAAGTAGTAAGTGGTCTTGAACCATACTTTCCTACCTGCAATGTAATTGTAATGGACCAGTATGAAAGGAAAGAACTGGTTATAAAATTAAAAGAGCAATATGTTGTAACGAATACAGATGATGGTGTATGTTACATTGACAGTGCCAGTTTCAGGATTGTCAATGGTTTTGGTGATGAGACTATTGATACTACAATGGGTAATAAGCAATTGAATTATAAATTTAAAGTTGGAAAGCCAAATCCTTCTCCACCATACTTTAAAACGCTTCAAATAATCAGTACTACATTAGAAGGTAACAGAGGGGAATATACAACGCAAGGTGTAGTTACAGGAATTTATAATAAGCTTCCAACATTTACAACACAGTTACCAGAAACACCATCCATGGTTTTACATGATCCTCCGGGAGATGGCAGTTATTCATTTATAGAAAAGGGTCAAAAGGTTTGTGAAAAAATTACTTTTGATACACAGTTTGAAGGCGGT
>JAYUTD010000387.1:0-3714 GCA_043755305.1 Saprospiraceae bacterium | reverse complement strand
TCCCGAACAATACATAAAACATAAAAAACGAAAATTGGCAGTTAATAACTACCAATTAATCCAAAAATATTAAATCTATAAATAACCTATTCCCAGCCATTATTATATATAATTTAAAAAATATATTAAAAGCAAAAAAATATTTGATAAAACATATGATTATTAATTATAATGTGTATTATATTTGCACTGTGTAAGTTTTGGTTATTTATTGTAAAAATCACTTTAGCATATAAAACGTTATAAGCTAAAGTTTTTTGATAAATCCACACATTAGTGTGTTAAAATATAGCTAACCTAATACATGTCATTTTAATTTAATATTTGGCACAGTATTTGGTTTAGTAAAGATGAGTTTTGGTTATTAAATTGAGTAATGCCCGTTGGACTGGAGTTCACGGGCTTTTTTATTGGGTATTCTCCTAAAATTACACTCCCCCAACCCATTTTTAAACCTGCTTCAAAAATTCTCATTATCTTAGCCTCCAGAAGTATATTGTACAAAATTACATAACTATTTATAGATTGCATACAACATTGATAGTTATAGCAGTGACAAGCATTTATTCAACATTTATCAAAACAACTTTATGCAAATGAAGCTTATATCCTGGAATGTAAATGGTCTAAGGGCAACAGTAGGTCGGGAATTTTATCCTCATTTCGACACGCTGAATGCAGATCTTTTTTGCATTCAGGAGACCAAAGCCCAGGATGACCAGGTCATGGAAGCTTTACAAGACCTTACAGGTTACCACATCCACTCCAATAGTGCTGACAAAAAAGGGTATTCAGGAGTGGCAATTATATCAAAAGAAAAACCAATAAAAATTACCAACGATTTAGGTAAAAAAGAACATGACAATGAAGGCAGAGTAATTGCAGCAGAATACAGCAATTTTATTTTAGTCAACGTGTATGTGCCAAATAGTGGTGAGGGATTAAAAAGATTGGACTACAGGGGAGAATGGGACAAAGAGTTTGCCACTTATTTAAAAAATCTCAGAAAAATAAAACCGGTAATTGTTACAGGTGATTTTAATGTGGCACATCAAGCCATAGATTTGGCACGGCCAAAAGAAAACTACAATAAAACATCTGGTTATACACAAAAAGAAATCGATGGTATGGATCTTATATTGAAACAAGGATTTATTGACTCATACCGTCACAAAAACGATGCAAAAGTACAGTACTCTTTTTGGAGTGTTCGATTTGGGGCTCGGATTAAAAATGTAGGTTGGAGAATCGATTACTTTTTAATAGATGAAAAATTGGCAGATAAGATTAACTCTGCTTCTATTCACGATCATATGATGGGTTCTGATCATTGTCCTATCGAAGTTGTTTTACAATTTTAATATTTATGCATTATGGCAAAGTTTGAAGATCTAATCAAAATCGGAATACCTGCAGATTTACCAATCCCACAAGCATCGGACACTGGCGTACCTCATGCACCAAAAAGGAATATTGATATATTGTCCAAAGATGAAATTAAGTTGGCCATTCGCAATGCGTTAAGGTATTTCCCTGAAATATGGCACGATACATTGTCCACTGAATTTTTGAAGGAACTCATTGAGTATGGTAGAATATATATGCTGAGGTTTAGGCCGGCTTATGCAATGCATGCCAGGCCGATAGCTGAATACGGCGCAAAAAGCATCCAGGCATCAGCAATCATGCTTATGATTCAAAACAATCTCGACCCATTGGTTGCCAAATACCCACATGAGCTCATTACGTATGGTGGCAACGGTGCAGTTTTCCAAAATTGGGCGCAATACCTGCTCACCATGAAATACCTCAGTGAAATGACAGATGAACAAACACTGGTCATGTACTCAGGCCATCCTATGGGTTTATTTCCATCTCACCGCAACGCACCAAGGGTTGTAGTTACCAATGGTATGATGATACCCAATCACTCAAAAAAAGAAGACTGGAACAGGTACAATGCCCTTGGTGTTACCTCTTATGGACAGATGACGGCAGGATCATTTATGTACATAGGCCCGCAAGGCATTGTTCATGGCACAACCATTACTTTGCTCAATGCTGCAAGAAGAAAAGAGGCAGATACCATGCATCTTCAGGGGAAAATTTTTGTCACTTCCGGACTTGGCGGTATGTCAGGTGCTCAGGCACTCGCCGGTATTATTACAGGCGCAGTATCAGTAATTGCTGAAGTCGATGAAGATGCGATCAGCCAAAGGATTTCCGACGGCTATATCAAAAAAGAAAATGTTTATGAAGATACAGCAATGCTTATCTCTGCAATGAAAAAACACAGAGACGCATTGTCAACAATTGCGTTAATTTATTTTGGCAATATCGTTGACCTTTGGCAGGCCATAGTTGACGATGGTATTTTTATTGATTTGGGCAGTGACCAGACTTCCTTGCATAATATTGATGATCTTGGGTATTGTCCTCAGGGATTAAGTTTCAAGGCAGCAAAATTGAAAATGCTTGAAGACAAGGCTGGCTTTATGGAAAGAATTAAGTCCACCCTTCGCAATCATGCCAAAGCAGTCAATACAATGGTAGATCGTGGCATGTATTTTTGGGACTATGGCAATGCATTTCTCAAAGAGGCTGGTGAAGCAAACGCAGATGTTTGGGCAGATGAAGCCAAAACCAGATATAAATTCCCTTCTTATGTACAGGACATCATGGGGCCAATGTGCTTTGATTATGGTTTTGGGCCATTTCGCTGGGTATGCACATCAGGGTTGAAAGCAGACCTTGACTTATCGGATGCCATAGCCCTGGAGGTTTTATTGAAACTTTATGAACATGCACCATCAGAAATCAAAGGACAACTCAATGACAATATTATATGGATCAGAAATGCCGCTCAAAATATTCCTATTGTTGGCTCGAAAGCTAGAATTTTGTACGCCGATGCACAAGGTCGAATTGCCATAGCAAAGGCCTTCAATGAAGCCATAAAATCAGGAAGAATAAAAGCCCCTATCGTACTCGGTCGAGACCATCACGATGTATCCGGCACAGATTCCCCTTATAGAGAAACTTCCAATATCTATGATGGATCAAAATACACCGCTGACATGGCAGTACAGAATTTTGCAGGTGATTCCTTTCGTGGAGCAACCTGGATTTCTTTGCACAATGGAGGTGGCGTAGGCTGGGGCGAAGTAATTAATGGAGGATTTGGTATGGTCATAGATGGCAGTGATCAGTCCGATAGCAATATTAGATCAATGCTGCACTGGGATGTCAATAACGGCATAGCAAGACGCAGCTGGGCTAGAAACAAAGAAGCTATGGACACCATCAAGCGGGCCATGGATGCTGAACCGTTGCTCAAAGTAACCATTCCCAATTTAGTAGATGATTCTATAATAGACAACTTGGCCATATGATAGAAAAAACAAAAATCATCTATAAAGGCGATATGATATTATCGCACTACTATTTTGCTTTTGCGACCGCATTGCTATTGAGTTGTGTTTTTTTATATTTTTTTACGATGAGGATTGGTTGGTTATTTCTCAGCTATGGCCTTGGCATGCTTGGTCTTTTTTGCATGGGCAAAGGAATAATGCTCTACCGCATTGCTAAAGAAAGATACCTCTATTACAGCCATAAATATGAATTAACTCCGAATGAAGTTAAAGAAGAAATGGAGTACAACAGATATAGACTTGAGAAAAAATCTGTCAATAGAAGACGCTACCTATACAC
>JAYUTD010000386.1:0-3715 GCA_043755305.1 Saprospiraceae bacterium | reverse complement strand
GATAAAGTTAGTTTTGTTTCTACTGGTGGGGGAGCAATGCTTGAGATGCTTGAGGGCAAAGTACTACCTGGCGTAGCTGCTATTTTAAAATAACGTAGCATCCATCACCATTACTGATAGATTTAGGTTAAAATTTAGCAATACTTGATTGAGCGTGTGCTCAAAAAATATGACATCGCTTTGTTTTTATTTATATTTTAGTAAAATACATTTTCTTTAAAGCCAATCAAGGCCTTACCTTTAAATTCAATGGTTTAAATTTTTCATTGTCATACTATAGTATAATTCTTAGGCCATAAATCACTATTATTTCTAGTATTTTGATCAAAGTAGGTATTAATATCTACTCACTACCGCTATAATAGGTATAAATTTGATGCTTTCTAAATTATTTCAATATATTATCCATAATTAAGCCCAAACTATTGACTTTTCCATTTAGACATACTTGATTTTTTTATATTTAATATTAATAATGTGTAAATTGCTAATATAAAATGAAATAAACAGATTAAATGTACTTATTATTATAAATTATATATATAAATGCATTACCTTTGTTTTTAATATGTTTTTTAAGTAAGTTTAGCCTTTAATATATTACTTGCCTTATTTGCTTAAAGAATGATGAAAAACGGGTAATAATCGATCTTTTTGAGCAACATTTAATGTGCTAGGAAAGAGCAAATTTTTGGGGTCATGTCACACAATAAGAAAACTAACTGCACATTCGGTAAAATAATTTTGACCCTTACGGTATTATTATTTTACCTTAATCAATTAAATGGACAAAATTGCTCTGGCTACGCTGCAGCCTGGATGCCTACCTCTGTAGGTATTGACAATGTCGGCTTTTCGACCGGGGCAGCTGATGGCAATTTTTCTGAGATTTATGATCTTACAGACACGCTTGTTATAGACTTAGGTGAAAGACTAGCCATTGGTTCAAGCTACAAAATAACATGGAGAAGAAAAAATAGTTATGCAAATAATGCTACAGCTGACATGGTAGTTGAAGAATCTGCATCTATCAACGGGCCATTTGTTCAAAACTCAGTTATATCTACTTCAAACAAGACTACTTTTATTTCTACAACTTTAACTGCTGGTGTTGTTACGAAATACATTAGGTTGAGAGAATTGACTGCAACAGACGATGACATAGATTTTGATGCAGTGGATTATACCAATGTAAACTGTCTTCCTATATGGCCTAATGCTATATGTAATGGACTTACAAGTCAATTACATCCAGGTGTTACTGTAGTAACTTGTGGAGTGACTAGTTCTCAAGCCCCATTGACAAGGTATACCATGGCCTATATAAGCGGAAATGTTGCAATTCCTGCTTCCGGTAAGACAGAAGTAATGAATCCTGACAGCGTGATACACCATCCACTATGGGATGTGACACAGCTAGGTAATGTATTTGGCATTGCAATAAATGAATATACCAATGAGGTATTTGTTACTGCTTCGTCAAATTTAGGTAATAGATATTTTGGGCAAGATGCAATAATACAATATGGCGGAATTGGTGGCGGAGCTAGTAGCCTTGCAGCCGCTGGAACGGTATATAAAATCAACCCAACTACAGGTGTACCCACTGTATTTGCTGTTTTACCTCAGCAGAGTAGTACTGTAGAAAATGTTGATTGTGAATCAGGTGGTTCCACTACCATAAGAAATACAGGAGTAGGACTAGGTAATATAGTATATGATAAATTCCATAATCAGTATTTTGTGACTAATATAGAAGATGGAAGAATTTATCGATTGAGTGCTTCAGGGGTTATCCTAGATTCTTTTGATCCATTAACACTTGATAATGGGGCAGCAGGTATTACGAATATAGAAGAAACACCATATGGTATTGCTATTGAACCAGGAGGCAATCGATTGTTTTTTGGACTCAATGACTTTGTCAATTCCGGATCTAATTCTGCTGGTGTTGGCTCTTTACCAATATATTCTATAAATCTTAATGCTAATGGAAGTTTTATTGGCACTTTACAATCATCATCGCCCTATAAAAACTATATAGGTACTAGCACTTTGCATATTTCTATTGCCACAGGATCAGGGTCATCATATACTGATAATACTTCTTATTTCTTATCAGATTTAGAATTTACACCCAATAATGATTTATTGGCTGGTGTAAGAGTAGGGTGCTTTAACTCTTTTTTCTCTTCATATAATCACTACGGTGAAACAAATCTTGTAAGAAAAAATACTACTACTAATTTATACAGCAATCTTATTAATGAATATGATATTTCAGCTCTAGGCGATATTTCTGAAGAAGACAGTTATGGTGGTGTATCTTATTATCAAAAAGCCAATGGCGATGTTGTTTACCTTGCAACATCAGCCGATGTAATTGATGAGCAAGGTCCACATGGTATTGTATTTTGGAATGGTAGCAACATTGGTAGTGTACCTCTCGGTGTTTTTTCATATGGAATTACGGACAATAGTGGAAATGGTGACCCAAAGGGTGTAGGTGCAGATGTAGAAGTGTTTAATGCTTGTAGTCCATTATCCTGTGTTGCATCCAGTTCAAGTGCAACCATATGTGAAGGAGGCCAGGTTACTTTCAGTGCGAGTGGTACTTTCGGAGATACCTATGCTTGGACTGGTCCAGCCGGCTTTACAAGCAATGTCCAAAACCCTACCCGTATGGCACTTACACCTGGGATGTCGGGAACCTATTCAGTTACCATATTTGACCAAAATGGAGTTCAAGTATCTACCTGTTCAACTTCTATTAGTGTTATTGCATTGCCGGTAGTTACTTTAAATGATCCGGCAGATGTATGTATAGATGGCACTGATATGTCCTTTAATGCAAGTCCTGCAGGCGGCACATTCAGTAGTACTGCAAGCAGTGGGTTTACTGCCAACAATGCATTAGGCACAGCAGTTTTGGATGTCAGTGTAGCAGGTGTGGGAACATATAATGTAACTTATAGTTTCACCAATGCCAATGGCTGTACTGCAAACAACACAGTATCTGTTGCAGTGAATGCCTTGCCGGTAGTCACCTTAGATGATCCTGCAGATGTATGTATAGATGGCACTGATATGTCCTTTACTGCAACTCCTACAGGCGGCACATTCAGTAGTACTGCAAGCAGCGGGTTTACTGCCAACAATGCATTGGGCACAGCAGTGCTGGATGTCAGTGTAGCAGGTGCGGGAACATACAATGTAGGTTATAGTTTTACCAATGCCAATGGTTGTACTGCCAGCCAAACAATATCTGTGACAGTGAATGCCTTGCCGGTAGTTACCTTAAATGATCCTGCAGATGTATGTATAGATGGCACTGATATGTCCTTTACTGCAACTCCTGTAGGCGGCACATTCAATAGTACTGTAAGCAGTGGGTTTACTGCCAACAATGCATTGGGCACAGCAATACTTGATGTAAGTGTTGCAGGTGTAGATACATATGATATAAGTTACAATTATACTGATGTAAATGGATGCAGTGCGAGCAAAATAGTATCGGTTACAGTATATGCTTTGCCGGAAATCACCTTAAATGATCCGGAGGATGTATGTGAAAATGGTATTGATCTGTCTTTTATTGCAAGTCCTGTAGGTGGCACTTTTAGCAGTACAGCAAGCAGTGGCTTTACAGCCAATAATGCAATGGGTACAGCTACACTCGATGTGAGTGCAGCAGGTGCCGGTACATATGATGTAA
>JAYUTD010000385.1:0-3719 GCA_043755305.1 Saprospiraceae bacterium | reverse complement strand
TTACTTTTTGATCGGTTTATAGTAGATGGTCAAATTCCATTTTGCTGATTGCATAGGTCAACGGCTTGGTGACAACATAACTCGATGCCAGATTGGCTTGCACCGTTGCTTCTTCTATGGTCATCCCCATGCTAATCGCCAGAGCCATTACCGCCATAGCAGTATCTCCTGCACCTGACACATCATACACTTCTACAGATTTAGTAGCATAGTGCTTTACATGGCTTTTGCCTATGTGTGTCATACCTTTGCTGCCCCGGGTAATGATTAAGTGTTCGAAATTGAATTTTTCATATACCAATCTACCACATTTGGCCAGATCTTCATCGGTATTTTTAATTGATATGCCTAGTATTTCTTCCAATTCTGTAATATTGGGTTTTACTAAGAAAGCACCATTGTATTTTTCCCAATTTTTCCCTTTTGGGTCAATCATGATTTTACACCCCTGATTTTTATTGGCAAACAAGAGCTCGAGAAAATCATCAGAACAAAATCCTTTGCCATAATCTGATACTACTATCAGCGTGCTGTCCAAAAAGTGTTTTTTGTAGTAGGCCAGAGATTTTGGAGAATGGTGAAAGATGGCCTCTTTATCTATTCTCATCATTTGTTGATTGCGACTGATGATTCTGGTTTTAGTAGTCGTGGGTATTTCTTCAGATTGATAGTAGTTTGCAACTATATTTTTTTCCAGACACAATTCCCTCAAAATGTTGCCTTCTTTGTCTTCTCCAATAGCACCATACAAATCCACATTACACCCAAGATTGGTTAAATTGTGGGCTACATTGGCTGCCCCACCAAGGGTAAATTTTTCGGTTTGCACTTCTACAATAGGTACGGGAGCTTCAGGTGATATCCTTGAAGTATTGCCCATAATATATTTATCTAAAATAAGGTCGCCTACTACAGCTATGTTTGGTGTCATATCAATATATATTTTTATCCAGGTCTAAGTTAATAGTAATGCCCCCGCCAATATAAAGGTTCGAAAAATCATACTTCGCGTCTTTACTCACGGAATTTCGGTATTGAGGGTGAATAAATATTTTATAGTTTTTGACTATCTCATAGGAGGCGTTCAATCTGACAAAAGTGATGTCATTTTTTTCGCCTTGCAATAGTTTATTGCCATACTCGCTCACCAATGAATTGGTATTAAGCAGGATGTTGCTGCCATAGTTTAATCCAGCTTTGTCTCTCCCAACGCTCATTTTTGCAAAGGTCAAATCAAAAGAAAATTTAGACGCAGGTTTATAATTGAGTGTAAAAATAATTTCAGAGGTATTGGCACCCAGCGGATGGGCAAGTGGCATATTGTAATGGCTGTAACTAGTAATGCTTACTGGGCTGTTGGCAGGTCGGTTGTGGCTATAAGTATAAGGTCTTATGGCATTGTACTCTACTTGTGCTGTAAGATTTTGAATGTTTAATGGTTTAAACCATTTTAAGCCCAGCTGCATTCCCTGCTTATTGCCAAACCAGCCATCTTTTTTGAGCAATTCCAGATTAAACTCATCGAGCATAACCTGCCCGTAAAGCATAATGCTATTTTTAATGGTGTACGAGGCATTGATACCTATTAGCGCATTGTCGGCACTGCCCAAAAATTGCTCGGCCATTCGGTATAGTATTACCGGATTGAGGTATTGCAATTCAAATTGGTTTTCCCTCGCAAAGATGACAGACTCAAAAATACCTATCTCAAAACTTTTGAATGGCCTTACGCTCAGGTAGTGATTGGCCATATATTTTTTTCCTATCAATTCATCCCCTCCATTGAAATTGGCACTGGTAGAATTGAGCTCAGCAAATATATTCTGGTAGTGCAGCTTCCACACATTGGTATTGAATTTCAGGTAAAAATAGTTGTTAGAAAAATCTGACAACAACAATGACCTGATGCCATTGCCTATGAAGTGGCGGCCATGCCCAAGTTCAAGTGATATGCTTTTAGAGATGGGTAAGCCTACATAGGCTTGCGCATTGAGAAAGTCATAGCCTTCTACATTCGAAAGAATGCCGCTCTTGTAAGGTTTATAAAAGCCATTTTGCGGTATGGCTTTATTGCTGTCAATGTATTGATTGACATAAGGCAAAAACCCTTCCTGGTTCTCCAAAATCCTGGTATAAAAATAGACTTTCTTGTCTATATAGCCGCTTACTTCTGCACCTCTTGTGTTTCTAAATACACTGTTGGAATAATTGCTCGCATTGCCGTAGGCAAGTTGGACAATAGGGTCAGCCCTCAACGTAAAATTTTCAGCATCTACACTCAAAAAATGAGAAGGATTTTTATAAAAATATTTTAGCAAAGGTTTTTGCTCGACATATGGATTGACATCGATTGAACTTGTATCAAATGTGTAGCTATAAAAAAAACTATCTACTTTTACTTTGTCAACCTGCTTCGCTATAGTTATTTTATTATGGTTGTATTGGTTGATCATGTCATAAAATAGGCGCTGGTCAGCAGAGGACAAGGCATCGAAATTGTCATATGCTACTTTGATTATTTTTTCGACATCGTATTCTTTGATAGCACTGGAAAGTTTGATTTTATCCGGAAACCTTACTGCCATATTTTCTGCAAAAGTAATATACTTTTCACTGGTAAGTTTTAAGTGCTGTGCATTTCCATTAATGCTTACAAGCAGAAGCATAATAAGTGCGCTTACTATTTTTATGCTGCCAAATATTAAATTGCTCAGTGTTTTCCTTTTCTTAATTTTATTCATGCTTGTTTTTGTTATTTGCTACATGAGCTGATATGATCTTTTGCTCAATAAGCGTGGTAGAATATCCCTCAATAAAGGAAAGTGAATAAACGCTGCCTCCATTATTAATTACCACATCGCTGCCTACAATCTGTTCAGTTTTCCAATCTCCGCCTTTTACGAGCGCATCAGGCAGCAATGCACTGATCAAATCGTATGGTGTATCTTCATTGAATAGAATTATCGCATCAGTAAAATAAAATGCAGCCATTATATAGCTTCTGGTGGCTTCATCATTGATGGGCCGATGTGGTCCTTTAAGTGCAGATACAGATGCATCGCTATTGAGTGCTACGATCAGCCTCTGGCCTTTGCTTTTTGCCTCTTCAAGGTAGTGGATATGCCCCATATGAATCAAGTCAAAGCAGCCATTGGTAAACACGACTTTCTCATGGTCTGCTTTCCAGGCTTCGACCTGAAGCTGGAGTGCTGCGACAGAGGTAAAGATTTTGTCTTTGATCATATTGGTGAATTGGTGCAAAAATAAGTAAAGTTTTGAGTTATGGGGGATAATGTGGCTATTTGCATAAAATCACTGGAATTGGTATATAAATCAAATCATTTTAAACATTATGTCTTAAAAATTGGATTAAAAAGCCTTTAGAAATTGTACATCCTTTCTTGCAATAGATAATATACATATATAGAACAATGCCAAATATTATTCTGCGCCTATTGTTTGTGCTTTTATCTCCACACCACTTATTGTTTCAATTTTTTTTATTATCTTTATTTTGCAAAACCTTCCTATCATGAAAAAAATTCTCCTTTTTCCTCTGCTTTTTTTAGCTCTAACTGCTTTCGCTCAGGTAGATTGTACCAAAGACACCGAAAGCCCAAAGGTTTCTTATGTTACCTTGTCTTCAGCGCTACTACAAAATGGCGCTGTAAATCTCTGGGCCATCGATTTTATGAAATCATACAGCGACAATTGTACAC
>JAYUTD010000384.1:0-3727 GCA_043755305.1 Saprospiraceae bacterium | reverse complement strand
TGGCTATGTACCATGACCAGGGTTTGATTGCATTGAAGTCATTGTCATTTGGAGAAGGGGTGAATTATACTGCAGGACTTGGTGGAATCAGGACATCTCCGGACCATGGTACTGCCTTTGACATAGCAGGCACTAATGTAGCAGACCCTTCATCCATGCGAAGGGCTATATTTTTGGCTAAAGATATAATAAGGAATAGAGCTGATTATAATGATGCTAAATCAAATGCATTGTCAAAAAAAGTAAGGCCATCAGACATCGAAGAAGAAGACGAAATTTTAGAAGACAGCTAGATTTTTATCCTGGTCTTAACATTCCCTCTTAAGGTTGGTTGATTTGTGCCTGACAGCCTCCTCAGGTTAGTTCTATAACACAAAGATATTAAAGTTTTTTACATATTAAAATTTTTATAATACAATATTTGTTTTATGCAAACCTGGGTAAATTGTATTTCAGAGTCAAGAGCGGGAAAAAACAAGTCTGGAGATCAAAACAGGACTCATTTTCAGCGGGATTATGACAGACTGATTTTTTCGGCAGCATTCAGAAGGTTGCAAAACAAGACGCAGGTTTTCCCTCTTCCGGGCAATACTTTTGTTCATAATAGACTTACACACTCTCTGGAAGTGGCAAGTATTGGCAGGTCTTTGGGTTCAATCACAGGTGATGTATTGGCATCGCTGTCAGAAGTAAAAGGTACAGTCGCCGCTGATTTTTACAAATATGACTTATCTTCAGTAATAGCTGCGGCTTGTCTTGCGCATGATGTAGGAAATCCTCCATTTGGACATTCGGGGGAGAAAGCAATATCTTCATTTTTTATTGAGCAAAAGGATAAGATAATAGGAGGTAAAGAATTGAGTAATCACTTTACGGAAGCCCAATGGTATGATTTGATCAATTTTGAAGGCAATGCCAACGCACTTCATATACTGACATACCCTTATACCGGTAAACTCGAAGCTGGAATGCAATTGACCTATACTACACTTGCTTCAATACTAAAGTACCCTTGTGAAGCAAGAGCAGTAGCCAAAAGTAAGAAGCACACTAAAAAATACGGATTTTTCCAACAAGACATAGAGAGATTCCTGGACATAGCTAAAGCCACAAATATGCATAAAGAGGAAGGTCCATATTTATGTTTCAAAAGACATCCTTTTGTATATCTAGTAGAAGCTGCAGATGACATTAGTTATAGAATCATTGACCTTGAAGACGCCCATAGGATTGGCATAATCAGTACGGAAACCGCGAGTGAATTATTGCTCGCTACCATCAAAGACTTGTCTGACGATAAGGTTAAAGAAATTAATAAAATAAATGAGGCACTCAAAAATGTAACTGATGCCAATGAGAAAATTGCTTATTTCAGGGCAAAGTGTATTAGTGCACTTATTTTTAGAGCAACTAAAGAGTTTCTTGAAAACAAAGAAGCCATCCTTGAGGGTAACTGGAACTATACTCTACTGGATCAGATAGAAAAAACTTCTCCGGGCTTGAAAGAAATTAATGAATTATCGATTAAAAAAATATACGAACACACCTCTGTAATTGAAGTAGAAATCGCAGGTTATAAGGTCATTTCGTTTCTATTAGAGACTTTTGTCACAGCCTTGCTAACAGACAAAAAAACACCCTTGCAGCAAAAAACATTGATGTTAATACCATCTCAATTTAAGCGTGAAGAAAGTACCACATCTTATGAGAAAGTGTTGAACATTTTAGATTTTATTGCGGGTATGACAGATGGTTATGCTACTGAAATGTATAGAAATTTTCAAGGTATAGAGATAGCGAGGCATCGGTAGGGTTCAATGGGCAGAGAGTTCAATTAATTCAATATATTTCAAAAAGTTCAATGAGTTTAATAATTTCAATGTAATTCAATTAGTTCAATGGGCAATGAGTTCAATGTAGTTCAATAATTTCAATGGGCAATTAATTCAATATATTTCAATAATTTCAATGGGCAATAATTTCAATGTAGTTCAATAATTTCTATGTAGTTCAATTGATTGTAAGCTTATACATACTCTATGCCTCACAAAGCTTTGCTCGACCAATTCGTTCTTCCTTCATTTGAACACATTTCGTATGTGTTCATTTCTCTGCGAGAAAATCATTCAGTCACTTTGCAATTTTGATCCCAATGTTTACATTGGGATCAAAATTGCTTCGCATCGCTCAGTTATGGCGAAGCCAATGATTGAGGAGAAGTCATAGATGTGATGCGTTGCTGGTATTGTCGGCTTTTTTTCCAATTTATTAAATGGGCTGATGCGACACACGCACTGCCGACAATACTCATTGTCACATGTTCTATATCGTGCCCAAATTTGAGTCCAAGAATGAGGATAGTAAAACCTAAAAAAATGAGCCCAATCGGCAATTTTGATTTGTGGATTTTATAGTCACTAAACAAAGACAATGAGGCAATGACGATGCCAATAGCGATTATAAAAGTATCAAAATTGTGGTTGTGCAAAAAATGGTTACTGTTCAACAAACCAATTGACAATAATATAGGTATTGCTATGCAGTGCAAACTACAGATTAAAGAAGCTGCAAATCCGGCAAAATCAAGGTTTATTTTAAATATAGATGACATCTAAATGCAAAGATAATGTATTTGCAACAATGTTGCAATTAAGTTATAGAATTTTTATATAAACTTTTAAAAACAGCAATCAAAATGGACAAATAAGTTCATTTTCAACAATATTTGTTAATTTTAAACGTCAAAATTGAACTAAAAAGAAGACAACAGATATCTCTTCTTTTGTCTTTTACACTAAAGTAAAAGAGAACAATTAAGTTGAGAACCATTAAGTAGATAACTTTAAAAAAGAAATTTTTATGCAAACAATTAAAGGGCCAGCCCTGTTCTTAGCTCAATTTATGGGAGAGAAGGCTCCATTTGATAGCCTGGACAATATTTGCGAATGGGCGGCTTCGCTAGGATATAAAGGCATCCAATTGCCTACATGGGACAGTAGGTGCATAGACCTGGAGAAGGCCGCCTCCAGCAAAGATTATTGTGATGAATTGAAAGGAAAGGTGAACAATTATGGTCTTGACATCACTGAATTGAGCACACACTTACAAGGTCAATTGGTAGCGGTACATCCTGCTTATAATGCGATGTTTGACACTTTTGCACCCGGTCATTTGCACGGCAAACCTGATGAAAGGACAAAATGGGCCGTACAGCAGGTAAAAAATGCAGGAACAGCAAGTAAGAATTTGGGTCTAAAAGCGCATGCTACCTTTAGTGGTGCATTGCTTTGGCCAACAGTATATCCCTGGCCGCAAAGACCTAATGGATTAGTCGAACTTGGGTTTAAAGAATTGGCAGACAGGTGGATGCCAATACTCAATCATTTTGATGAATGTGGTGTTGATGTTTGTTATGAGGTACACCCCGGAGAAGACCTACATGATGGCATAAGTTATGAAATGTTTTTAGAACAAGTAAACAATCACTCAAGGGCATGTTTATTGTATGATCCCAGTCACTTCGTATTGCAACAGCTGGATTACCTTCAATACATCGATTTTTACCACGATAGAATAAAAATGTTTCACGTAAAGGATGCAGAATTTAATCCTACTGGCAAGTGCGGAGTATATGGAGGGTATCAATCTTGGGTCAATAGGGCCGGAAGATTCAGATCATTGGGAGACGGACAAGTAGATTTTGCAGCAATATTCAGCAAATTAGCAC
>JAYUTD010000383.1:0-3733 GCA_043755305.1 Saprospiraceae bacterium | reverse complement strand
AAGGAGTGGCAAAACATGACCCAGGATGAATTTATCAGCTACCTGGTTCAATCCGAATGGGAACATCGGGAGAATAAGCGTTTACAGGGAAGTATTTACAAGGCAAAGTTCCGCTATAATGCTTCTTTGGAAGAACTAAGTTATGGTGAGGGAAGAAATGTCAATAAGAATACGATCATGCGTTTGTCCGATTGTTCTTTTATTGAAAGGAAGGAAAACGTAATTATTACCGGAGCAACCGGAGTTGGTTATGTAAAGCAAATGATTATGTAAAGACAATCACTCAAATCGCTGTTTATCAACCTCCATCATTCTCTCTCACTTTACATTATGTTTTAAATTGGAGAAGGCAATAATGCCTATCAAACTTTAAAATCATTTTGTAATGGAACAAAAAAAGCAAACCATCAATGAGTTAACGGAAGCCTTACATGCCTATTTAAGAAGCATCCGTAGATCTGAGCAGACTATTAGAAAATATTTGGCAGCCTGGGAAAAATTAAAGATATATATGGCATCACGCCGGCTGAAGATTTATACCGCCAAAATTGGAGAAGCTTTCCTTATATCAGAACTTGGAAAATATAAGTACGAGAGTCTACCAATAAACAAAAAACACTTTGTAAGCAAAATTGAAGCACTTGTTGATTTTCAAAAGACAGGTAGGGTATTGCTGGGACAAAGGGTGAAACCATCAAGGCAATTTAGCGGAGCTATCGGAAAAGCGATGATGGACTTTATTGACTTTAGAACAAGATTTTACAGCCTCTCTAAAGCAACCATTTGTAATTACGAGATATATCTACATTCATTCCTTTGTTTTTTAAATCTCAGGAGAATACGCACTGTAGACAAAATTGTACTACAAGATATTTTGCAATTTATCAATCAACTCGATCCATCAAAGCCAGCAGCAAGACATGTAGCGCTTTCTGTTTTAAGAAAATATATCCAATACTTGTTTGAAAATGGATTTATCAGAGAGGACTATTCTAAGAAAATCCCTTCTGATAATTTTAAGCAACAATCCAAGCTACCTTCTACCTTCTCAGAAGATGAGATTGATCAGTTTGTCAAAGCTATTGACAGAGGTAGCCCCAAAGGAAAGAGAGACTATGCCATTTTTTTACTTGCTCTAAAACTAGGTATGAGAGCATCTGATATTACAAGCCTTCAATTCGAAAACATTTCATGGAGTACCAATGAATTTATCTTTGAACAACAGAAAACAGGTAAGAGCATAACCCTTCCTATACTTCCTGAAGTAGGCAATGCCATAATCGACTACTTAAAATATGGCCGGCCAGTGTCAAATGAGCGTCATTGCTTTCTTCAAGTTGTATTTCCTTATAATAAGATGGCTCCACATGATGTAGGTAACTGTGTTCGTTTTTATCTTAAACGAACTGGAATTAATGTACGCAACAGAAAACATGGGCCTCATGCCCTAAGGCATAGCTTTGCCGCCAGTCTTCTAAAAGAAGCTACTCCTTTGCCAGTGATATCAGAAGCTCTTGGACACTCCACTAGCATGTCCACCATGTTTTATTTGCGCATTGATGTGTCATCATTAAAGCAATGTGTCCTTGAAGTCCCAGAAGCTCCATTTTCATTTTATAAACAAAAAGGAGGTTATTATGAATAGACATTTTTATAGTATTTACGGTACTTCTATTATAGACTTCCTTTCACTAAAAAGAAATCTTGGATTTAAATACCAGGCAGGTGAATACGAACTGGCCAAGTTTGACAAAATAGCCTTTCAAAGAGAAGAAAGCTCCCTTGGTATAACTAGAGAGCTTGCAAATGCCGTATGTGAGAAACAACCAAATGAATCAGACAAAAGCAGGAACAACAGAATACAGATATTTAGACAATTTACATTTTTCTTGAACGATAATGGACATCCCTCTTATATTGTGGACCTGCCATCTTTTAAAAGCTCATACACACCTTACATTTTCACTAAAGAAGAAGTTTTAAGATTTTTTAGTGTTTGTGATCAGCTAAAATCAAACAGTCGAAATCCTAAGACGGGAATGTTCTTCCTACCTGTACTCTATAGGTTGTTATATGCTACAGGAATAAGAATCGGCGAAGCATTGAGCCTCTCCATAAGTGATGTTGATCTTGAAAATAATCACCTAAAAGTGCGGGATAGCAAAAATGGAAAAGAAAGGATTATACCTTTTTCCAAGTCTATGTCATTTGCGTTGAAAGATTATTTGAAATATAGAAGACAAAAACCCGTACGTAAAGATATTGATCATTTATTTGTGCACTCAGAAGGTGGTATAACTACAACATACCTTCCTTACAAGTGGTTTAGAAAAATACTATTTAGATCGGGTATATCTCATTCAGGTAGAGGAGCAGGCCCCAGATTGCATGATTTTAGGCATACCTTTTCAGTTCACTCTTTGGTGGTTATGTCAGAAAAGGGAGTTGATTTATATTATTCTTTACCAATACTCTCGACCTATCTGGGACATCAATCACTCACTGCCACCGATAAATACGTGCGGCTGACGGCAGAAATGTATCCCTCGCTTATCGAGCATGTAAATAAAGTATGCCCTCACATTTTTCCAGATCTAACTAAAACAAAAATGCTATGAAACCAACTGATTTTTCAAAAAGTCTTACAGACTTCCTATCAAAATATCTTCCCGGAGAACGAGGCATGAGCGCCAACACAATAAGCTCTTATAAGGTTACTTTTATCTTGTTTATTAATTTTGTTGAAGCTGAAAAAAATATCAATGTAAACAAGCTATCTCTCAAGGACATTACTAAGGAATGTGTAGTTGAGTTTCTGGACTGGCTTCAAGAGAAAAGGCATTGCAGCGACTCCACACGTAACGTTAGGCTTGCTGCCGTACACTCTTTTTTTAATTTTCTGCAATATGAAGTCCCTGAAAACATGAACGAGTGGCAACGGATATTATCTATCCCGGTAAAGAAAGCAAAAAGAAGTTCTATGAACTATTTAAGTTTGGAAGGCATTAAATTATTACTTGCACAACCAGACCTCTCAACAAACAAGGGCATACGTGATCTAACTCTACTTGCACTCATGTATGACTCTGCTGCAAGAGTGCAGGAAATTATAGATCTTACTCCTTTAAGTGTGCGGCTGACAAAACCTTTTACAATCAAATTAGTGGGCAAAGGAAAGAAAGCAAGAATAGTTCCTTTGATGGATGAGCAGGTCGTACACCTAAAATATTACATGGAGAAGAATCATCTGCTTATGCCACATGCAAATCTGTACCCCCTTTTTTATAACAACCGGAAAGAAAAACTCACTCGCGCCGGAGTTCATCACATCTTTAAGTACTATGCAAGCAAAGCAAAGGAAAAAGATCCAAAAATAATCCCGGAGAAAATCAGCCCACACTCTTTCAGGCATTCCAAAGCTATGCACCTTTTACAGGCTGGTGTTAACCTTGTTTATATACGTGATATATTGGGTCATGAATCTGTACAGACAACTGAAGTATATGCAAGAGTTGATTCAAAGCAAAAACGTGAGGCTATCGAAAAAGCTTATGC
This sequence comes from Saprospiraceae bacterium, assembly GCA_043755305.1. Classification (GTDB taxonomy): domain Bacteria; phylum Bacteroidota; class Bacteroidia; order Chitinophagales; family Saprospiraceae; genus JADKBO01. The sequence continues at coordinate 178 of JAYUTD010000383.1, read as the reverse complement.
AGAAGTAATCAAGAGAGAAGTGCCAGCGTGGGAAAATAATGATAATCTTCTTGATTGGCTTAAGAACTTTAAGTGAGGATTGACACTGTATAATGTAAAGTAGAGTGCCCACTGTTGATTATATTAAAATACTTTTGGGCTCCTACTTTACATAATCATTTGCTTTACATAACCAATA
>JAYUTD010000382.1:0-9356 GCA_043755305.1 Saprospiraceae bacterium | reverse complement strand
TCAGCCTTTGCTTACCTTCGCTTACCAGGGTTTCATGCACATCAGGATGAAGGATGGACTGAAAATAGGTATCGGTATTGCCCATCATCTTGAGGCGCATCTCTTTTTCCTTGTCCGATAAGTAATCAGAATTGGTTATATTAGCCTCTTCTCTTTCCAGCATTTTTTTGACAGATGCTTTATAATGTTCTAAGAAGTTAAAGTCCCCAAAGTTTAGAAAAGGTATACGTTCCAGCCAGTCTTCCACTGCTTTATAAAGGTTGGCATTGGTGTTGATGTGCGTCAGCTCCTGCTTCTGGGCTTCATCAAAGAAAGCTGCATAATGGTGGCCGGCATAGGTCATTCTTTCTGCTTCCGGAAGACCGAGCAGGTTTTCTACTTTGCGAAATTGGTAACTCTGAAATCCGGATGCAGGAAACAAATAATTTCTAAAATCAAGAAAGTCGAGTGCCGTCATACTTTCCATGATGGGTATGTGATCGACCAAGAGTTTGAATATTATAATGACCCTGTTCAATCTTGCGATGGCTATGCCTATGTTTTTCTCATCTACACTGTCTTTGGCAAACATGTCGATGACGGACTCCAGTTCGTGGATGATCTGCTTAAACCACAATTCATAGCTTTGGTGCACTATGATAAAAAGCATTTCTTCATGGGCCGGCACAGCTTCTACTTCGGCACTCCTCAGTTTTTGTGCAGAAAGCAACTGGTCCAATTCAAGGTATTTCTGGTAGTGTATGGTGGCATATTTTTTATCCTGGGCCATATGTTTTTTTTGTTATGATCTAGTAGAATTATCTATTGAGGTCAAATTTAATGAAATTATGTGAAGCTCCAAGAAGAATCTTGAATGCCCTAGGCTTCGTCCAGGGTATAAATCTCGGCCCTAAAGTCCTGCTGGCTACTTGTAGCGTATTGGTATGGGTTTGTAATGATTTTTGCAGACAGTTTCGGAGATAAATGTAATTACAAAAATCCCGCCAAACCGTTTTTCTCTTTTTTTAGTACCCAGAGCTTCGCTCAAGGTTACTAACATGTCGGCCTTAATGGCCTTTAAAATTAAATCTTGTATATTACAATTGAAGATCCAGAATGCAAAATAGAAACAAGAGTGACAAATTACAATGATGCTTTTACATTGGACGCAAAAGAATCATAGTCACCCGATACAAGAAGCAGCGACAATTTCTTTGCTTTTTTCGATCCATTTTTTTCCCTGATGTAGGCACCTTTTTCTTTATCGTTGCGATAAAATTTCACTACAAAGTTGTGTATGGTATCCATTTGAAATTGAGTAGCAGCCCATTCTTTTTTTAAATCATCAGTGACAAAGAAATAAAAAGGGGTCTTGAATTGCCGGAACTGCAGCATGGCTTCATAGTTGCACGCCTTGCATTTTGCGGAACCAATAGGTATTTCATTTAAAGAAAGAAGCTTCACGGAATCCCTGAATATCTTTTGAACTTTTTTATCTATATGGATAGAGTCAAAGTACCTCATGTAGTGAACACTTCTAAATGTTTGTAAGAAGTACTCTAAGCCAATCTGAGGCCCTGGATAAGCTGATGTGGAATGGTCGTAATCTATTACCATGGTTGGGCTTTTGATTTGGCCTGCTTCTCCGTCAATGGCGGCTCTCGGCATCATTGTAGTGTTGGAACTGCAATACGTATACACCCCTAAAGTGTGGCATGTTTTATTGGTTTTATTGGTTGAGGCACAAGCCAAAAAAACCAATATTGCAATTATAAACGCAAGACCGCAAGCACTTTTTGTAGTTTTATTTTTTAATGGCATTGATGATGGTTTTTATCAATTGATTCATATCTATGTCTTCAAGTCCTAGTCTTACTATAACCATATCCAATGAAGGTATTATGATAGTATATTGACCCTGGTAGCCATCTGAATAAAAAATGTCATGTGTGTAGTACTTATACCATGCTATTGAAACAACAAAAGCGAAAAATAAGGCAATACCCAAAAATGTTTTTTTGAAACTATTCAACGTTTATAATTTATCTACTAATGAAAAACCAGTTTTTACAGTATCCTTGCCTTTAGTCAAATTGATTTTATATTCGCCAACCATCGGATAATATTTTTTATTGTCTGCCATCTTTAAGCTTATCTTTTCTTTTCGGTCTTTGTTGATCCAATGTTCATAATCCTTAACGAACTTTGGAGCAATTTCCCACTTTACTTCATAGGTGGCAATGCCATTCTTGAGTTCAATTTCTCTTTCAGCAAATACTTTCCCTTCGGTGTTTGTTAATTGGATGCTGGCCTTACCTGCTTCCTTTGTGAAAAGGGTAAGACTTACTTTTGGCTCTGCAGGTTCTGTATATACATTATTGATTTTACCCCATGATTTACTATACACCAATTTTTTAACTTCAAAAATATAAAGGCTGTTGTCTTTTATCTCCTTGAGTTTTCTTAAGGGATTGACATCTATTTTATATAAAGATCTGCCATGGGTGCCAACAATGAGGTGGCTCGCCTTTTTTTGAAGTGCAATGTCATGCACCGCTATTCTGGGAAACTGTTCACCAATAGGCATAAAAGACTTGCCGCCATCCATTGAAAAATAAAGGCCCTGGTCTGTACCCACATAAAGCAAGTCCATGTCTTCCAGGTCTTCTTTGATAACATTGATTGGCTCATTGGGCAGTGAATTGCCAATATTGGTCCAATTGGTACCATAGTCTTCACTTACATACAAATAAGGGTTGAAATTATCCCAACGGTAGCCATTCAATGCAGCATATACTCTTCCTTCCTTGTGTTTTGAAGCTTGTACACGGCTTACCCAAAGATTTTGCGGCAGTCCCTCACTTATTTTGGACCAGGTATTGCCCCCATCTTTGGTTACATGGATCAAGCCATCGTCGCTGCCCGTATAAATCAAACCGAATTTCAATACTGACTCATCAATGGTTGTAAGCGTTCCATAAGGCACATTGCCTTTGGTACCGCCTTTAGTCAGGTCATCGCTTAATGCTTTGAAGGTATCCCCTTTATCCATGGATCGCATCAGTTTATTGCAGCCCATATAGAGTATATCCTGATTGTGCGAAGACAATAGAATGGGTGTCTGCCAATTCCATCTATATGGTTTATCTCCTAAATCGTGTTTGGGTGTGATGTATTTTTTATCATTTGATTTTTTATTAATGCGGTAGTAATTGCCAAATTGAGACCCGGTATACACTGTAGTATTGTCTCTGTAATCTATCTGTACTTGCATGCCATCGCCACCTAATAAAAATTTATATGGGTACACTCCATCATCTTGCCATCCATTGCTGTACTTATAATTGCTTTTACCAAACCATACCCCATTGTCCTGTAAGCCCCCATAAACATTATAAGGCTCTTCATTGTCAACATTTACGGCGTAGAATTGACCAACTGCCGGCATATTGCATTTGACCCATGATTCGCCACCGTCGTAAGATATATTTATACCGCCGTCATTGCCATTTACAAGATGCTCCGGCATTCTTGGATTTATCCATAAGCAGTGGTGGTCACCGTGTTGGTTATCGCCATTGATGCTCTTCCATGTTTTTCCTGAGTCCGTCGATTTCAAAATCGGTACGCCCATTATATAAAGGACTGATGGATCCCGGGGATTGGACCTTACTTGTCCAAAGTAATAGCCAAAAGTAAAGTAAACACCTTGTAAGCTTTTATCATGGGTCTTGGACCAGGTAAGGCCATCGTTAATGCTTACATAAACTTCTGCACCTTTTACTTCTGTATCTTCCATCGCACTGTTGGCATCTTCAAGGTAATCCGCCAAAGCGTTTACAGGTATGGTGTTATTAGCAATAAGTTCTTTTATTTTTTTTACGGTATATTTTTCAGGAAAGTCATTTTCTTTAAGGTATTTTTCAAGGTCATCGTCTTTGAGTGCATTGAATTTTTCCAATGACATTGTTTTAAAATCAGCCTTTTTTAGTTGGCCTTCATCCTCTTGCTTTTTCTCTTTGGGCTGACGCTCATTGTTGTCAATTACAGCGAAAAGGTAAGTAATTCCATCTTTTTTGGACATACTCAATCCTATGCGGCCCCGGCCGGTCGGCCCCGGAAATCCGGATCCGTTTTTAGCGATATCCATCCATGTAAGTCCACCATCTGTGCTTTTGTATATGGATGAAGTGGTGCCGGATTCTACAAAATTCCAGGCCCTTCTTTCTCTATGCCATATAGAAGCATAAAGTACAGAGGTATTGTCAATGTCTTGAATAAGATCCACAGCTCCTGTATTATCATCTATGAATAAGCTTTGCTTCCATGTATTGCCACCGTCCATCGATGTATATATACCTCGTTCTACATTTGGTGAATAGAGGTGACCGAGTACGCACACGACCACATGATTGGCATCCTTTGGATTGACCCACAATTGTCCGATGTGGTGGCTTTCTGGCAAACCCATATGTGTCCAGGTCTTTCCTTTGTCTACTGATTTGTATAAACCAACTCCGGCATAAGAAGACCTGCTTGAATTGGCTTCACCGGTGCCTATATAAATGGTGTGTGAAGGCCAATGAATGTCTATAGCTCCAATCGTCATAACAGCTTTATAATCAAAAATCGGAGTAAACGTATTTCCATTGTTTTTTGTATACCACAAACCGCCAGAGGCATAGGCAATATAAAATTCTGTAGTATTATCCGGATTGATTGCTATAGCAGAAATACGGCCACTCATGATAGTCGGACCTATATTCTTTACCTCCAGACTTGAAGTATATTTTTGCGACGATGTCATCCAGGATTCGCAGGCCAACCTATCACCTGACGGAGAGGCCATAACTGCGTTTTGGGCAATTGATCTGCCAAAAACAAAACACAGCACTAAAGTAAAAAAGGAACGTACCATTATGCAACAATTTTTGTGTTGTAATGATACACAATTTTTTGAGATATATAAAATAAAGCCTTGTTTGATTGATCTATTTAATAAAAGCATTAAGGCTGAAACAAGCGTATAGGATTGATTGTTATATTCCCATTTTTATTACTTAGTATAAGCAGGTAAAGTTTAGTTTAAATTCTTGAACAGGTTTTGGATTAGATGGGAGGTTATCAAGCAAACTAAAGCAATAAATGGAGAGAAATAGCAAGAACAAAACAATCGTTTGTAAATTGTATAAAAAATAATATTAGATAAAAACTAGCTTCTTTCAGACTAGTAATTCAATTGTGTTGCATCGTTCAATACTTTATAAGTAAAATCCGGATATCCTCTTATTTTGTATAGGATAAAGAAAAAAAAGTTGGTAAGATGATGTTGTATCAACCAATTACTTCCAAAGTTTGTTAATAAAACTTTATGTAGAAGGGGTTTTTGAGATCAATCAACATTTTTTATGTAATTTTGCTGCACAATTTAAAAACATATGTCAAGAGAGATAAAACTTGGGTTATTGACCGTCATAACTTTGTTTTTGGCAATTTGGGGGTATAAATTTATTAAAGGTCAAAATCTGTTTAAATCAAGTGCTACGTACCATACCACTTTTTCAGATGTAACAAGTTTGGCAGTTTCCTCTGATGTCCTCGTCAATGGCTACAAAGTTGGAGCAGTGACAGAGATAAAGTTGAATCCGGAAAATGTTAAAGCAATGGATGTCTATTTTAGAATAGATGGTGCAATAGGTGTACCAAAGAATGCAATAGTATTGATGAAAAGTGATGGATTGATGGGCGGCAGAGTCCTCTCATTGGAATTTGACAAGCACTGTCAAAATGGTGACTGTGCGCCAAGCGGCAGCAAGTTACCAAATAAAATAGTAGGTTTACTGGGTTCTATGTTGAATCAGGATGAAGTAAGTACTTATATGAATGATGCTACTAAATCTGCAAGAGATTTGATGCAGGATATAGGAAAGGAAGGCAACAATACGAAAATCGATCTTATTGTAAGAAACCTTGAAGCTACCATGGCCAATATGAATGCTATGACTTCAACATTCAATACAATCATGTTGCAATCCCAAACCAATATAGCCGGTATGACTTCCAATATGAATAAAATTACTAAAAATCTTGCAGACAATAATGCACTTATTACCTCTATGTTGAACAATCTGAATACTACCACCAAGCAATTGGCCAGTGCAGATGTAAGTCAAACTATAGGTAAAACAAATACTATGTTAGAAACTAGCACTGCTTCTCTTCACAAGTTTGAAAAAACACTGGATGCTTCTACCGAGACAATGAAGGAACTGGATCAATTGCTCAAAAAAATAAACGATGGAGGGGGCTCAATGGGTAAACTAATGAACGACAAAAATCTATACACTAATCTTGAAGCTACTTCAAAAAACTTGTCTCTTTTGCTGCAAGATTTGAGGTTGAATCCAAAACGTTATGTCAATGTCTCCTTGATAGGCAGAAAAGACAAACCTTATACTTTGCCGGAAAAAGATCCGGCTGTAATAATACCGGAAAATAAAAATTGAAAGCAACCATTGGCCAATAGATTTATGTTATACTATTTTAATTGAATCTTATTGTAATGGTGTTTAAATAGTCATCACACATTTGATCCCAGCCATAATTTTCCAAAGTGTATTTTTTAAAATTCATTACCCTTTCGGAGCGATCGCTTTTATTCAATTCTTCACATAATGCATTAATCCAAATTGAAGCATTTTTTGCTGGAAGCATATAGCCATTTTTTTTATTTATTATTGCATTAGTGATGCCATCTACTTCAGCAGCATAAACCACACAGCCGGAGAGGCAAGCTTCCAGAGCCACCAATCCAAAACCTTCCATGTCACCTTCTACCTTTATATTTGGCATAACGAAGATGCCGGACAAGTGCATCAATTGTACAATTTCACTGAATGGAAGATAACCCGTTTTTATAAATCTATCCGGATTAGTTTTGGCCAATTGCTGAAGTTCTTTTTCATCCGTACTTAAACCCAACATTAATTCAATGTTTTCTATTGGTTTATCAGGAAAAAACTTTCTCCATTTTGCACCATTGTACCTGCTTGATGGGCCACATAAAATGAAGACAACATTGGGATTTAGGACGGGTAACACTTCTCTCACAAACCAGCTATAGCCTTTTCTTTTTACCGATCGCCCCAAGCCAATCAAAATCTGTTTTTCCGGCCCTATCTTGTATTTTTCCAAAATCTTATGCTGCAGTTGCGGATCCGGCATCGAAGTACTCAATTGGTGGTCCACGCCGTTTGGAATAACAATGGTTTTTTTTGCCTCAATACCTCTTTCGATTGCAGCCAATCTGGTTGCCTCACTTACACAAATAAAGCAATCATAAACATTTAACGATGGAATAATCTTGTGCTGAAAATACGGAAGAGGAAATACAATATCCAAACCATGCAAGGTCACGACAACCGGTAAATTGTATTGCTTCTTGATCCATCTTCCCATAAAAGCCATCAGTCCGTCATTGAGGTGGATAACTTTTATTTCAGGATGGGATTTCAATAAATCCTTTACTCTTTTTCGCAATCTAAAAAACCATAATAGCCTGGATTCTCCTCCTTCATACACAATTTTATGCACTTGCGTTTTCTTGCCTATACCTTCAATAAGTTCGAAAGAAAACTTTTCCATCCCTCCGGTAGATGGAGGATATTTATGGGAAATGAACAGGATTGACATTAATGATTACTTAATTTGAGTTGATGCAATTCATCAATCATAGCAAAATATTCTTTGGCCAATACTTCCCAATTCAATGATCCTGAAAAAATGAGACCATTTTCTATCAAGCGGGTTCTTAGGCTATTGTCATTAAGAATTGAGATTATGCTGTCGTAAAATTCGCTGGCATTATCGTGTGGACATTTTAAGCCATTCATGCCTTGTTCTACAAGATCCTTTGGGCCGCCGGCATCGGCTACTACTACCGGAAGGCCGGAAGCCATGGCTTCTATAACCACATTTCCATAGGTTTCAGTATCAGAGGTAAACAAAAAAACATCGGCAGATGCATACCAGATACTCAATTGATCATGGCTAAGATTACCTAAAAAAGTGGCATGCTTCATCTTTTCCATAAGTTCTTCTTTTGCTACTCCATCACCTGCTACTACAATCTCAAAAGTCCTTTGGTGATGCTCATTTAAATTGTAAACATCAATCAATGTTTGTAAATTTTTCTCCCATACCAATCGGCTCACAAAAAGTACCACAGGTTTTGATGAAGGCAATTTTTGTGTAATAGAAAGATCTTTTTTCGATGGCGAAAACAAGGTGGTGTTCATTCCCCGCCTCCACAATCTCATTTTTTTAGTGTCGAAATCATAGCCTGCCAATTCATCCATCAAAGTTTTGGATGGAATCAGCATTATATCACAGCCATTGTAAAAAGATTTGTTTCTGGATATTACAAAGGCTTTGACAGGGTCAATCAAAAGTTTTACATCTTTGAAATAATAATCAATATAAGATATAAAGTGTGTATGGTAAATAGTGATAACCGGTATCTTGTGGCTGTGGGCATAATCTATGGCATATCTGCCAAGAAAAGAAGGCGATGATATGTGGATAACGTCGGGTTTGAAAATAAGCATTGCATTGTTCATTTCAAAAAATGCAAGTGCAGGTATGGCAATCTTATAATCTTCGTTTTTGGGGATTTCAATACTTGGTATTACATAGTATTTAAATGGAAAATCGCCTTTCGGCGGATTACCGCACATAAAAAAGTACTCATACTTAGCAGTGTCTATCCGATGTATGATTTGAAAGATTGTTCGGGCCGCACCATCAAAGTTTTCGACCAACATATCAGCAAAGAAAGCAACTCTTGTTTTTGACATAGATAGTGCATTATAAAAGTAAAGTTAACAATTGTCGCGGGAATATCAAATAATACACCTATATGAATTATGCCACGAATGCACGAATTGTTTGGTATCCATTGTTTCTATCTAAAAGCTATTCGTGAATTAATGGCAATAAATAACATTCCTCACTTATGCCACGAATAAACGAATTGTTTGATATTCTCTGTTTTTAACAAAAAGGTATTCGTGAATTAGTGGCAATTGATTCCTTGCGCCACGAATGCACGAAATGTAGTATATTTATTGCACTAAAGGGGATCTATTCACATCTTCAGTACCCCTTCTTAACCTGCTTTAAATTTCTTAATAGCCTGCGTTAATCTTGGTACTATTTCAAATAGATCACCTACTACACCATAATCAGCCGCCTTAAAAAATGGCGCCTCAGGGTCTTTATTGATTACTACGATTGTCTTACTATTATTGACTCCTGCCAAATGTTGAATGGCACCGGAAATGCCAATGGCTATGTATAGATTTGGCCTAATGGCAACT
>JAYUTD010000381.1:0-3760 GCA_043755305.1 Saprospiraceae bacterium | reverse complement strand
AGTAGAAAGTGACACTTTTTATATCGAAGACGGCGTGTGTATGAAAATCATCAATAAGTTTACTGTTATTGATTGGTGTACATATGAACCAAACAATCCAAATTCTATTGGAATATGGAAAGGAACTCAAATTATAAAAATAAAAGACGATAAACCGCCGGTTATTACTTGCCAAAATCAAATGTTTGAAGTAAATGACAATGCGGATGTGGACAATGATGGAAATAAGTGTGAACTAAAAGCACTTACCCTTACCAATAAGGCTGATGACAATGGCGATTGCTCAAGCAAATGGTTGAAATGGATCGTATCTGTAGATTTACAAGGCGATGGAACAACCGATTATGAGTATTCAAGCTACATCAGTTCATCTGACAATTCATTTGGTACTGATTCTAATTTGAATGGTGTGCCTGATAAATACCTTGCCCCAACTTCATCCGGACAAGATGTTTCAATCACTATTCCGGTAGACATACCAGGAAGTATGATAAACCACAAGATTCAATGGAGGGTATCTGATGGATGTGGCAACATTTCATCGTGTAGCAACACATTTATGGTAGTAGATAAAAAGAAACCTACACCATATTGTATAAGCTTAAGTACTGCTTTGATGATCAATGGCACCGTAGAATTGTGGGCTAGAGATTTTGATAAAGGTAGTTTTGACAACTGTACGAGACCGGAAAATTTATTGTTTACATTTGACAACGCAAATCCTGTATTGACAAAAATTGCGATCGAACATTATTTCAAAGGTGCTGGCTTAGATGCTACAAAGGCTGAGTTTGATGCGGGTAATGCCCAAAGATGGGTGCCTGTATCCAAGAGTTCATCAAAAATATTTAATTGCGATGACTTACCAGAAGCAAATGTAGAAATGACGGTTTGGGACGAGAAATTGAATTTTGATTTTTGTACCGTCAAATTGACTTTAGTAGACAATCAAGGCGCTTGTGGTGGTAACGCTTCAGCTCCTATTGCAGGCTATCTAAAATTTGACCAGCAAGGCATCAATCATGCCAATATTAAATTGTCAGGTGCCAGCCAAACTATTGCAAAAGAATTGACTACCGACAACACAGGAAGCTATAGATTTGCTACTAATCCTATGAATGTAGATTATCAGATTTCAGCAGAAAAAAATGATGACCCATTAAATGGTATTAGCACTTTAGACCTTGTCTTAATTCAAAGACATATTCTTGGTGTGAGTAAATTTACAAATGCTGAAAACATTATTGCTGCTGATGTCAATGGTGACCGTAAAGTATCTGCTGCTGACCTCGTAGAATTGAGAAAAGTAGTGCTAGGGGTATTGCCTAACTTTACAAACAACACCAGTTGGAAGTTCATTGATGCAACATCGACATTTGCCAATCCTTTGGCTCCATGGCCTTTGGATGAATTGATTCAAATTTCAAAATTAGACCATGAAATGTTAGACCAAAATTTCAAAGGAATAAAAATCGGTGATGTCAATAAAAATGCACAAGCCAATTTGAATTCTGTAGTTGCGGGCAATAGAACCAAAAAGCAAATTAACCTTGTAATGGATGATGTAAGCATGAAGACCGGAGAAGTGTACACTATCAATGTTAACTTAAAAGAAGAAAATCTTAAAGGATTTCAATTTGCCTTAGAAGCAAATGGAGCAGAGATCATTGGATTTGAATTTGACAATGTAGCTTCAACAGATTTTTACAATATCAAGGAAAATCAGGCATTGGTGAGTTGGAATACCAACGATGCTACTTCATTTGCAAACAATTTAAGCATTGTACTTAAAGCCAGAAAAGATATAAATCTTTCTCAGGTTTTGGGTATCAACAATCAGGCAATGGAGCCTTATGCTTACGTTGGAGAGCAATTGGAAGAGCAAGAGTTGAATTTCGTGTATCGACAACTATCTTCTGAAGTTCCTACAGAATTTATTTTGCATCAAAATACACCAAATCCATTCAAAGATGTAACAAATATAAATTTTGAGCTCCCAAAATCAAGTGAAGTTTCGCTGAAAATTTATGATGTTACAGGTAAGATTTTACATAAAGAGACTAGGTCGTTCCCCAAAGGCTTAAACACTTTTAATGTAAATATGAAGGATCTAGGCAACGGCGGAGTCATGTACTACCAGGTTGAAAGCGGAGACTTTAATGCAACAAAAATAATGATAGGCCTTAAGTAACAATTGCCCAATAAATAGAATATTTATCTTGCTTTTATAGCAGGGTATACAATTCAATAGCCAAACTCAATAGTAGGGTCGTTCAGAAATGGGCGGCCCTTTTTTTGTTATATAGACAATGAAAAATATATGCAAATGTGCCGCTAATCGCATTCCAACCGCCACTTTTTGATTTGAGCTATATTGTATTCTTGTTTTTGTTCATTGAACTTTTCCTGGAGGTAATTAATGAGATTAGTGAGTTCTACATCCTTCATTTTATTATTAGAAGGCATATACTTTTCTTTACTACCTAAGCTATCAGGGTTGATTCCATTTATAATAAGACATACAGTTTTTTTGGTATCAAGTTTGATCAGGTTGCTTGTTGTAAGCGCCGGTATCAATTTTTGAAGACCTTTGCCATCTTCCATGTGACAATTGGCGCATTTAGCGGTAAATATCCGTTCACCTTGTGTAAAGGTGGATTGGTTGCAAGCGGATAAAGCACCAAGGCATAAAAGCAGCAATTTTATTTTCATTGCTTGTACTCCTTAAGAAGTGTAAGGATGTTTTCAATAAATTTAGGTGTAGAGGCCGGATCTGTGCCATCACTAAATGCCCTTACATGCCCGTTTTTATCTACTAAAACGATCATACCACTATGATTATAACCTCCCGGCGCAGAAGCATCTTCCATCGCAGATACAAAATAATCACCTGCCAACTCCATTGTAAAATCTTTGTCTCCAGTGAGAAACATCCACTTGTGAGTATCTACTTCAAGATTAGAGGCATACCTTCTCAACTTTGCAGGAGTATCTCGTTTTGGGTCAATGGTAAAAGAGACTAACTTGACTTGATCATTGTCTTTAAACTCATTATAGATCAGCAGCATTTGTCTTGCAACTCTTGGACATATGGATGGACAACTCGCAAAGAAAAAATCAGCAACGTACACAACATTGGCGAGAGAGTCATTGTTTACAGATATGCTGTCTTGATTGGTATAGACAAATGGCCTTACGCTGTGTTTTACTTCTTTGCCATTTTCAATTTTAGGGTTGCCCAGATAAGGCAATTTTTCTGCTTCTTTACTTTGACAAGATAGCAAAAATACAAAGAGAAGAATAAGAGAGAAATATTTATTTTGCATTGCTTTGTTTTCCTTTTATTAAAATTTGATTGGCGCTTCCTATAGAATTAAGCATTACAGATTTTACCGCTTTTATTTTTTCCAATTCCTTGTTTAAATATTCCTTTTGTTCATCAGATTTCAAAGAGGTGTAACTTGCATTGAACTCCTCCATCCACACCATCATGGCTTCATCGGCATCCTCTAGTTTTTTTATAGCATCAACCACAGATGAAGAGTCTTGTGTTGTAGAAAACGAAGCAGACAATTGTTTTTTGAGGGTATGCATTTCATCCATCCTCGTCATTACTCCATCATGTACTTCCATCACATTATCATGTATCAATTGGATTTCCTTTTTAGCAGAATCTTCGCATGAAAAAAATAATGAACAGTGCATCAATACAAAAAGAGTAAATAACCTCATGGTAAATTTGAATTAGAAAATAAAAATA
>JAYUTD010000380.1:0-3766 GCA_043755305.1 Saprospiraceae bacterium | reverse complement strand
ATGCTGTCAACAGATTTTTAGTAAAAAAAGAATTGCTTGCTGAAGCAATGTAAATCGTAAAGTAGAATAGTTTCTTACACAAACCATTCTACTTTATTTTTTTATTTCTTCTCTACTTTACTTTTTTAAATTTTTATTGAAAACTACAACAATGCTCTAATGTAAAATCATTAGGGCATCATTATATTATGCATAAGTGGAGTTTTTTATTGCAGCATGGTGATAAAAAATTCCATTTTCCTTTTATACTCTATGCTTGCTTTATATTGATCAATGGCTATAGCCAAATGTTTTTAGAAAATGATCGGAACTTCGCCAATTTTCTTTTACAGCAATATACAATTCTAGATGCACCCTTTGTTCGAAAAAGGCTTCCAGCTCAAGCCTTGAAGCTATACCCAGTTTTTTAATTGCTTCACCTTTATGCCCCAGGAGTATGGACTTTTGCGTATTTCGTTCCACATATATATTGGCTCTAATATTTATAATTGGACCTGCTTTAGCCTCTCCATGTTTAAATTCTTCAACGACTACTTCACATGAGTATGGGATCTCTTGTTTGAATTGACTCAGAATATTTCCCCTGATTATTTCACTGACAAAAAATCTTTCGGGCTTATCTGTCAATTGATCGGGAGGATAATATTGAGGCCCTTCCGGAAGACTTTCAACAATGGCAGCCATTAATTCATCAATACCTTCTTTTTCCATTGCAGATATAGAAAAAGTTTGATCAAATTTGACCCATTCTTGCCATTTACTTATTATGTCTGCAGTTTTTTCTTCTTTGTCTAAGTCTTTTTTATTGACAATAAGAAACTTAGGTACAGTAGAAGTATTGAGCATTTTAATGACCTTTTCTTCTCCGGTAAAAGATTCAAACAAATCTGTTACAAAAAGCAATACATCTGCATCTTCAAAACTACCTACAGCGAAATCGTTCATTTTCTTTTGCAATTCGTAGGCTGGCTGCTCAATCATGCCGGGACTATCAGACAATATGATCTGATGGTTTTCTTCACTAATGATGCCAAGTATCCTGTGCCTGGTCGTCTGTGGTTTTGAATTGATGATTGAAAGTTTTTCTTTCATCAAGGCATTGGTGAGTGTCGACTTACCTACATTTGGATTGCCTATAATATTTACAAAACCGGATTTAAACATCATGTTGCTTTTACATCGCTTATATTATATAAGCTACATTTGATAAAATATCTTGAGGCTTCTCAGCCAAATTTAGCAATAACAGTAGTGTTGCCTTCTACTACATCTCCTATTTTTACACAGATTTCTGCATTTAGTGGTAAATATAAATCTACCCTCGATCCAAATTTTATGAAGCCCATTTCATCACCTTGTACTGCTTTGTCGCCTGCCTTAGCGTAATTGATGATGCGTTTAGCCAAAGCTCCAGCCACTTGCCGCATGACAATAACGCCGTGTTTTGTTTTATATGCAATGGTCGTTCTTTCATTTTCTACCGAAGATTTTGGATCCCATGCCGGTAGAAACTTGCCATTATGGTGCTGGCTATGAATGACTTCGCCATCGGTAGGATGTCTATTGACATGCACATTTAATGGCGACATAAATATTGACAATTGCACGCACTGTGCATTTAGATATTGAGCTTCAGTGGTCTTCTCAATTACTACCACTTTGCCATCGGCCGGAGCGTAAACGAGGTTGCCATCATGCACAGGAATAGGCCTTACCGGGTTTCTGAAAAACGACACTAAAAATGCAAACAGTGCAAAACATACTAACATCGTCAATACATAAATAGAAGGTGCAAAATACTTTGCAAGAAGACTCAATATTGACAATACTACTAATGAAATAATTAATGTAGGGTATCCTTCTCTGTGAATCATAAATTTAAATTGTATATTTTTATTATCAAGACCAAAAATGGTGCTGCAAATATAAGACTATCAAACCGATCTAAGAAACCTCCATGGCCGGGCATTAAGTTGCCAGAGTCTTTTACATCGTATTTTCTTTTTATGGTAGATTCGTATAAATCCCCAAATGTACCTATTATCCAGACAGTTATAGATACAGCTACCCAGAATAAAAGGGAAAATGTACCAGACCATATCCCGATCATTAATCCAGCAATAATAGTAAAGATGCCCGCTCCAATGGAACCTTCGACTGTTTTTTTAGGAGATACCTTTTCGATAAGCTTTGTTTTACCTAATTTTCTTCCAACCAAATAAGCTCCTGTATCACTAATCCATATTAAGAGTATGGCCCACAACCAAAATTTACTTTGCCATATACCTTCATAGGCAAACAGCAGTGGCATTGCCAAAGCAGCTATAGGATAGATAATCGCTAATAAAGGCAAAAGCCTGGTATGGTCTAATCTAAATCCACTTATTACGTTAGATATAAAAAAAGAATAAAAGAAAAGTGTAGTATACAAAAGCACATCTTTAACCAATGCTGGAAAAACTATAGATTGAATCACAATGGATAATAATATGGATAAAGCTACAGCTATTGTAATAGGCGCAAATGTTTTCTTACATATTTTGCTGTACTCATAAGCGCCGCCTATAGATACAATAGTAAAGAGAGCAGTGACACCCCACCTGCCAAGCAGTAACATTGAGACGACAATAATGCCAAACAACATGCCCGATATGGTGCGTGTTTTTAAGACTTGATCCATTGGTATTCGTAATTTATGTGTTTTATAAGTTGGTATATCAGTGGTATAGTAACTACAGCGCCAATCCACTGAGCTAAATCCGGCTGAGGTATATTAATATCCATACCTTCAATGCCATCTGTAAAATATAGGATGCCCACTTGTAGTGCATTGTTGAGTACATGTATTATTATAGGGTAAAAAATATTTTTTGTAATGAGGTAAGCATAACCCAATACACAGCCAATTAAAAATTTGGTAATTAAACCAGTGGGCTCAAGATGAAATGCAGCAAAAATTAATGCAGCTATTACCAACGGCCAGTACCGATTTGACATGCTTTTTTGCAACTCATTTTGCAACACACCTCTAAACAACATTTCTTCGCCAATACCCGGCAAAAGCGCTACAACAAAAATATTGACAATAAAATCATAGTAATGTTCCATACGCATCAATTGTTTTAAAAGGCCTATATTTTTATCGTCAAGACTGGTGAGCCAGGAAGGTAAATCAAGCTGCGCCATCAATGCGGCCGATAAGCCGGCAATGGGGTAGCAGAGGGCCATAAGAACAATAAATTTTGTTAACAATACGCCATTTAGCTTTAAATAAAAAGGGGCATAGCGTATAAAAGTAGACTTACCGAATATATTGGCCAATAAAATGGCAGAAAGCACAAAAGTGAAGAGGTGGCCTACAACAAGAATGGCCTTCATGAAATTGGCTTGCTCAAATGAATTTTCAGGAAACACCACCTGCAGGCCACTTATAATTAAAAAACCAATAAGTGAACAAGCCAATGTAACGCCTAAGACAATTGAGGCTTTTTTTAAAATGGACATTGTTTTTTGGTTTTCAATTTTTGCATCGGTAAAGGTATCATTTTAAGGTGAAAAACATTAACGATAGCCTGGATTTCATCTATTTTTACTTTTATAAATTGTCAAAATAGGCATTTTATTCAATAAATAGAAATTAACGGTATAACTATAGAGAGCCAAAGGTAATTAAAGACTTCTTTGTTGGTTCTCCCACTTTAGGATGACAAAACGATGCGCAGCAAAATTGTGCTAAAAAAGCACAATTTAGTTTTGTTACCGAACA
>JAYUTD010000379.1:0-3770 GCA_043755305.1 Saprospiraceae bacterium | reverse complement strand
GGGCTAACTGCAATCCTATATGGTCATTTTTTTCCGATATTTCAAAAGGTATAGCAATTTCTTGTCCTGCTTTAAGTGCAGTATTGCTGTAATAAAGTGTATTCTTGCTTCTGTTATCCGCACTAATATTTGATTTTGCATTCTGGAATGAACCATTTACATCACCTACCTTCACTGCTATAAAATCCGCATCATTCACATCGTGGGTCAGTGCCCCCATACTTATTTTAGATTCATATGGGAAAGGTCTGTCAGGGTCAGGAAAGGTTTGTGCTTTGTCTACAAATTTCCAGTGCTTCGCATTTGGCATTTGATCATAAAAGCCAATGATCAATTTTCTTAAAAGTACAAGGTCGCTTGCTGTTACTTTTTGATCGTTATTGGCATCTGCAGCAATTATCTTATAAGGCGTATCCAGTTTTTTCATTCCCAATATATGCCTTTGTATTAACACAAGATCAAGTGTTGAGATACCATTGATAAACTCATCATTTTTAGATGGTATAATATTGTAGGATTGTTCTCCGGTTAATTCGCTGAAGTTAAATTCACCTACTTCATTTGAAGTGGTAAACTTTGGAAATTCTGTTTGGTCAGAAGTTACAGTAACATTGACGCCATCGATAGGTAATTTGCTTTCCAATTTTATATTGCCATTTATTACCATCTTAGTTGAATTCCCGGTATTGCCACCGCTATTGATGAATCCAAATCCACATGTATTATTGTTGTCCTGTATTTTTATCTTTACCGTGCAAAAATCGCTATTGCCTGATACATCCGTAACATACATTTTTAAGTCGAAAGTAGTAATCTTATCAGTCATGTCAGCACATCTGAAGACCCTTGATTTATCCAAAACATTAGAAGTAAAAGAGTATAACAATGATGTATCTATGGAACAATTGTCATAACTTCCCGCATTGAAGTCTTTGGCCCATATTTCTACGGTGCCATCAGACTCCATTATTACTGTAGCTATTTCTGAAATACAATAAGGAGTTGGTTTTTTCTGGTCTTTAACGTCAACTATAGTTGAACATGTTTTAGAATTGCCGCATTCATCCGATACAGTCCAGGTTATTTTGCTTTTTCCAAAATTTACTTGTCTGCTAAATGTATTGTTATTGCCTGTGAAATCCACTGTGCCATTGTTGTCTGCATCTATGGCATAACTCCACACCAATTTATCAGATAGAGTACAATCATCTGTAGCAGTAGCTGTTCCTTCAATCAATCCTTTGCAGTTGTCAATTTGTTTTATGGTTATATCTGCCGGTGCGCACCCTTTTGTAATAGTTGGCGCTGTAGTGTTGCGGCCTTTAATTACCTGAGTGAATGTAAATCTTCCTTTGGAAAGATTGGTAGGGTCAAATTGACACCAGTCAATAACTGTCCATTTTCTTAATATCTTGAAGCAGAATCCTTCTACGTATTGGAATACAAGGTCATCGTATTCTACCGCTATAGTACTACATGGTTTTACTGTGTATGTAGGTCTTTGTTTCCCGGATGGCAGATCTTCTGGTTTTACACCACTTGAAAGACAGCCCCCGCTTAAAAATTCATGGTCAGCTGGCCATTTGATATCACCCACAACAAATGGATTGGTAGGTTTGACAGTAATAGTCTGCTTACATGTGGCCGTGTTGCCTTGATTATCAGTTGCAGTAAATGTTCTTGTTATGCTGCCTCTTGAGCACTCATCAAAACCATTTTCTTTTACATCTTCTCTGAGTGTTACACCACATAGATCTGATGCAGTCGGCGTTCCATATTGCGCCAGACCGGAAATATCAGCACCACAGTTTACTGTAATGTCGCCAGGGCAATTGGTTAGTATAGGCGGTTTATTGTCTTGCACCCTTACTTTTACCATACACGTATTAGTGTTGCCGGCTTTGTCTGTGACCCTCAATTGGACCATAAATTCTTTATTTACATCTTCGCAGCAGAATTTCAATCTATCACTCCAGGTATTGGTTATACCGCATGATGACGATTCCATTCTTGTTGCTTCGAGTTTTTCAATACCACAGTTGTCCCATGAACCATTATCCAATGATTTGGTTGTAACATAACCAATGCCTTCATCATTTAATCCTACGAATGAAAACTCATCGCAAACAGGTACAGGTGGTGTTAAATCTTTTATTTCAACCATGCTCATTGCCTCAGTAGTATTGTCACAATCATCTACTACATAATAAATGATAAACAATTTGTTGATGCCATCAGGGATACTGTTTATTGTGTAGAACCCAGCACCATCTTTGGTAATACCTGTATTGATTTCATCTCCTGTCGGTAAACCGGTAACTACATCAGGCACTTTGTATGCCACATAATATTCCCAATTTGAGCAATCAGTAACAGTTGGCTTACCCAATTTTATTTGCGAAGCGCAAGTCAATCCTACAGTGCCTACTGTAATATTGGCAGGAGGAATTACCTCTGGCGCCGTCTTATCCATTACTGTTATAGTTTGATTTCTTATTATTTGTTGGCCTGTGCACAAGTCTGAAACGACCCACTTTCTAATTAATTTAAAGGTCTTATTGCCTCTGCACTTTTGTATTCTGGTATCATTAAAATCTACTGTTACGTTAAGACAAAATACACCTTGAGGCGAACCGGTAAATGACGGATCAGGGTGTCCGTTTGCCAATTGTGGCCATGTACCACATGCCGGTAAAGAAGAATTAGGCCCGAGTACATCATCGTAATTTGTAGGGAAGGTAATATCGCTTGAATTCGCTTTTCTAATATATATATCAGAAGAACATTGGCTAATGTTGCCCGATATATCAACGGCAACCCAACTTCTTGTTATGACTGAACTAAATATGCCACTGCAATCACTTACCTTTATATTGTCTGTATAGTACAATGTTACATCGCTACAGTAATCAAAGTTTTTAACAATAAATTTATTGGTAGTGCCTGCAACCGGAGTAATGATAGCATCAGGTTTTAATGGATATCCCGTTACATTAGGAATTGACAATTGATCACAATTGATAGTAATGTCAGGATTACAAACCAACTTTGGAATGGATTTGTCCTCAAATTTGACAAGGCCCCAACATGAGTTGCCACCGCATTCCTGAACCACTCTTACCTCAATTAATTTATTGATGTAGGTTTGATTGATCCTTGTATTTGGTATTAGAGTGTCTTTTTGAATGTCTCTTAATACAACATCATATGAGGTTGAAGGCAGCACTGCATCTTCTAATATCATATTTGGGGTAATATTCATCTCACACCTGCCATTCATTGATATAGTGACCAAGTCATTACACGCCAATACAGCGGGAACTTCATTGGCTATTGTTACACTTGCTGTATCTGCAAAATCACACATATCTGCAATATTACTTTGGCCTACAAAAGCTTTTGCCTTGCCCGTAACATTTACTATATATGTGCCTGTGGTGGTTCCCCAATCTACTGTGATAGGGTTTAAAGCACTGGAGCCTATAATACTGCCACCTCCTGATACTGACCATAAAATGTTTTGTAACAAGTTATTTTTAATATCTATTTTATAAGTCTTATTTATGCTATTGATACAAGCACCAAAATCTCCAACTATATCTCTCAAAGGATATTTACAAGAGTTGATACTATTCAAAGGTAGACGCAATGTGCCATCGGTAAGAACAACCCTCCAATTGGAGTTGTCCAGCCTTATGCCATTAAGCGTATAATTACCTGCCGGACTTTCTATCAAAAGCGTGTTTGGCGCAATGACTACAGGTAAGCCT